>CAJQNM010000842.1 GCA_905479665.1 uncultured Saprospiraceae bacterium | reverse complement strand
TTGCCAGGAATCAGGGAGGAAAAATTGATCGCCCGCCGCATTGATCATGAACTTGGGCATGTCGAGGCGTTCGCGAAATTGGTAAGGCTCGGTCTCCCGGTTGAGTGCATCGTACTCCGTCGAATGCTGCCATTCCATGATGCCCTCGGCCACATAGTTTCCGACGGCAGGAGCCCAAAAGCCATACACTTGCCAGTGGTGCTGAAAAGAGGGGATCATATTGAGCATATCGATCACGATGGGTATGATCGCCACAACCCGATCGTCTACAATACCGGTGGTCCACGTCGTCCATCCTCGTTTTGAAGCGCCGGTAATGACAAATTTTTCGATATCGACTACGTCATCCTTTGTGGCAGTAAAATCGCTGATGGCATCCATCGCCTTGACGACGGCCTTGGTCATCGGGAAGCGTGCCAGCCAGATGGCATCTACGTCCTTTGCACCACCTTCCAGATATTTCCGCCAGCCATACGCGATGAGTTCGTCTTCTTCTCGGGGCCCATAATCATCCCCGACAAACTCTAGTTGCTGATTGGGAATGTTATGCAATGATGCGACCACACTTTGCGTGGCCATTGCCAAATGCATCGCTCGACCATCTGCCTCAATCGGCTGGGCGCGATTGCGATTGCCACTACTTATCATCAGCATGCCGGTGCTGTTTTGTGCTCCCTCCGGAACGACTACCGTAAGCCAGTGCCACCATACCGGATCTCTTACTTCTGCAGTAGTAAGCCATTTTTGTGAGACCAAACGGATCACGTACGTCGTGTTGCCATCTCCTCGCAACTCATCTACGACATCATAGTGGTAGGCACCATCATCTTCGGCAATGTATGCTTCCATCAAACTGGAAACATCACTGGTATTTTGATCTGGATTATTTTGAGCTAAAAGCTCTATAGTACTGCCTAGCAGGACAAGTATGAGAAGGACTGATTTCATGAAAGCAAGTTACACATTATCCAAAACAGACAAATAATTCTTGGTATGCCTTAGTTGCAATCAAGCGTCCTTTAATAATTGCAGCACTCTATCGGGGTAGTCACTAATGATGCCATCGACCTCGAGCTGTATCATCTGTTGGATATCGATGACTTCATTGACAGTCCAGGGGATGACCTTCATATTGAGCGCTCGTAGTTTCTTCACTTTGCTATCATCGAGAAGTTTGAAATAAGGGCTATAGATCTGAGGTTTAAATGATAGTTGAGCTAGATTTTCATCGATGGTCATTTCATTTGCCACTAGCAAGACCAGCGGTAGATCAGGAGCTTGACGATGCATTGCTTCGAGTGCTCGAGGATCGAAAGACTGGATATACACTCGCTCATCGATTTCATATGCTCCGATTTGCTCAATGACCAGCGATGCAAATTCATCCACCCCTGGGTGAAATAATCCATCTCCTTCCTCATTGGTTTTTATTTCAACATTGTACCATGGCAACGCCCGGTTGGAGATTTTTGCATGTTGGTCACTTTTCTGAATGACTTCGGAGAATAGGGGCTTATAGACCTTACGTTTTTTTTGATCGGGAAAGTCACTGTTTCCTTTGCTTCCCACATCATATTTTTGGATGGATTCGTAATCCATGAAAAACAGATTGTGGGATTTTTGATCATCGCTGGGAATTTCGGTTCCATCGGGTCGTAGGGAAATAGCAGACTTAAAATAGGGGTCATGGGAGACCACGACCTGGCGGTCTTGAGAGATGGCGAGATCAAGTTCGAGCGTTTTTACGCCAAGATCTAAGGCATGCAGAAATGCTGGAATGCTATTTTCTGGGAATAGTCCTCGACAGCCCCGATGACCCTGAACATCCATACCGGTTTGATCAGTCGTTGCTTTATTCATTCGTTTGGTCGGATTGCATGCCAACAGAAAGGAGGAGAGTAATATTAAGGAGCACGTTTTATTGCACATATTCTTGACGTTCTACCAGCGCAAGATAACCATCATCCAATTCTAAGTAACCCTGGTCGTAACAGAAGAAATAAATCTTCCCAGCCTTGGTGGTAAAGGTGTTGGTGTGGTAGTTGAAATTATATTCGAGATCAGCAAGTCGGCTGCGCTTGATCTTGGTCTTACCTTTGGGATTGAGAGAGGCAAGTATACGTCGATTGCGTCGCAAAGTGCGGTTGATTTCTCTCATGAGTTGAGACTCACGATCATTCTTTTTATTGTTGTACGTGCTACGACAGTGCGTGGAGCAGAATCGTTTGTCCGACCGGCCATGGACGGCAACTCCGCATTCGATACAAGACTTTTCCATTGTGATGGTATGCATTTAGATGGTACCTTGAAAATGATAAAATTTTCGGTTTTTCCTATCATTGACTGGATATGAATTTTATAGAGGGATCGGTACTAGAGGAGTTACTCCGTGCGGATGAGCTGATCTCTGCGCTTCAGGCATCCTTTGCTCAAGGCAGTATTTACGCTCCAGATCGACACCATCACACGATCAAGCAGCCAGTTTCAGACGCCACTTTGTTGCTCATGCCTGCCTGGCAAAAGAAGTATTTAGGGGTCAAGGTGGTCTCCGTATTTCCCGAAAATAGCCAGACCAATGCACTCGACACCATTCAGGGTACGTACCTACTCATGGATGGAACGACAGGACGCCCACTGATCAGCATGGATGCCAAAGTACTGACCAATTTACGGACGGCGGCCACTAGCGCCCTCGCTGGCAAGCTTCTGCAAACCATTGCAAACGGAACCATGTTGATGATCGGGACAGGAAGTCTGGCTCCGTACCTCATTGAGGCACACCATGCGGTGCACGATTTTAAAGAGATCAGGATCGCTGGTCGCTCGCTGGAGAAAGCCGAGAGAATCAAACAGCTCGCAGAGGATTCCTGCCCCAATGTGCAAATCAAAATTGTGCAAGGGGATGAAGGGAGAGCAGGAAGTGATTTGATCAGCGTGGCGACATTGGCTCGAGACCCGGTCCTGTATGGCACTCAGCTGGAAGGAGTTTCGCACGTCGATTTGGTTGGCGCGTACACTCCAGAAATGCGTGAAGCCGACGATGAACTGATCAAACAAGCCCACGTGTACATTGACACCTGGCGGGCCATAGAGGAAACCGGAGATCTGGCTATTCCACTTCAGTCAGGCGTTTTGCTCCGGTCAGATATCAAAGGTACCCTGCGAGATCTTTGTTTGGGTAAAGGCAGCCTATCGGAAAATGGAGCTATGACGGTATTTAAGTCTGTGGGTCATGCCTCTGAAGATTTGGTGGCTGCAATCTTAGCTTACGAAAAGTTCATGCTGTGGTAATTTGAAAATCTGATGAGAAGTCAGATGGTCGACTTCTCTATCTTACGCTGATGAGAAAGTCCACAATATTTACTTCTCTGTCCGTCCTTTGCATGCTTTTCCCACAGCTGTTGAGCGGACAGCAATCCGAAGGACTAGTAGGTGAGATAGTTCTTGACTTGCCACCCGGGCCGGAAAATTCACGCAATGGTGAGGGAGATTTTATCACGCTGAATGATGGTCGCATTCTTTTTATCTATACCAGGTTTGGTGGCACGGAAGTGAGTGATCATGCCCCAGCTACTTTGGTAAGCCGTATTTCAGAAGACGAAGGTCGTACCTGGAGCCAAGAAGATAAATTAGAAGTGGATCAAGAAGGTGAAATGAATGTCATGTCAGTTTCATTAGTACGATTTCCAAACGATCAGATAGCATTGTTCTACATGCGCAAGAATGCACTAGATGATGCACTGCTCTACGTACGCACTTCATCTGACGAGGCTGATACCTGGACGGAGCCACGTCTCTGTATCAATGATCTACAGGGATACTTTGTCACGAATAATGATCGTGTAGTTGTGCTCAGTTCAGGACGAATTGTTCTTCCCGTCTCAAGACATAATGAGCCCGGAGCTACCTATCACAACAAGGGAGAAATGAGGTGTTACTACTCCGATGATCAGGGGCAAAGTTGGATGACAGGAAATGCAGTGCCAACTCCAGACAGTGTCATCACCCAGGAGCCGGGAGTTGTTGAACTTAAAGACGGAACATTACTAATGGTTATTCGTGCTAGTGGAGGTTTTCAGTTTAGATCTTATTCCTGCGATGGTGGGGTGAATTGGAGCTATGCGCACGTGACCTCTTTGATGTCCCCAGTTTCACCAACCTCCCTCGAACGAATACCCTCTACTGGGCATCTTTTGATGATTTGGAACAATAATGGAGACTCAGGTCCGGGTTATTTCAAAGCCAAGCGCACCCCTCTCACCATGGCCATCTCAGAAGATGATGGGCACTCCTGGAAGTACATCAAAAACATCGAACCTGATCCCGATGGATTTTACTGCTATACCGCCATACACGATGTAGGCACTCATATTTTACTCAGCTATGTATCGAAGAAGATTGAGGCAGATGGATTGGGTGCGCTGATCAGAAGAGTGAGGATAGAAGATATCTATAGGTAGCAGTTATTCCCATACTAGTAGACCGACCCATTAATTCTTAGTACCAATTCTAATGTCTTTTTCTCCCATACTTCGTTACAAAGCCTCGCCAGGGCTACTGTCCCGCGACTCTCGAGGCCGCGAGGACTCGGAGCCCTGCCTACGTTTTGACGCCTCGTCTGAAATAAAAATCATATTAGACTTGATCACTAAAACTATTGAGTCGATCTACTAGCTCAGTAGATCTTTCACTACATGACCGTGCACGTCGGTAAGGCGATACCTGCGCCCTTGGTGCTTGAATGTGAGTTGCTCGTGATCAATGCCGAGGAGGTGCAGTAAGGTGGCGTGAAAATCATGCACATGAATGGGGTCTTTGGCAACGCTGTACCCGAAGTCATCAGTGCTCCCGTAGGTAAAGCCCTTTTTTACCCCAGCACCGGCCATCCATACGGTGAAACAGCGGGGGTGATGATCGCGCCCATAATTATCTCTGGTCAGCTTGCCTTGGGTATAGACCGTGCGGCCAAACTCTCCGCCCCAGATCACTAATGTATCGTCTAGTAGGCCTCGCTGTCCGAGATCTTTAACCAGGGCTGCAGTAGCTTGATCGGTATTCTTGCATTGATTCCGAATCCCTTTCGGAAGGTGGAGATGTTGGTCCCAACCTTGATGATATAGCTGCACAAACTTGACATCGCGCTCCAGGAGTCTTCGGGCCAGTAGACAATTTGCTGCATAGGTACCAGGATCGCGACTGTCGGGACCATAGAGGTCAAAAATATGATCTGGCTCATCAGAAAGATCGTTGACTTCGGGAACACTGGTTTGCATGCGATACGCCAGCTCATACTGAGCGATGCGACTGGCTATTTCAGGATCGCCCCAAGCTTCTTGTTGTACCTGATTTAGCTTGCGGAGATAGTCCAACATTTCCCGACGATCCACACCGTCGTAGCCATCTGGATTATTGAGATAAAGGACTGGATCGGCGCCAGAACGAAATTGCACTCCCTGGTGTCGAGACTCTAAGAAACCATTTCCCCAAAGACGCGCATAGAGTGGCTGGCCTCCACCATTTTTAGAGACCAGGACAATAAAGGACGGAAGATTGTCATTCATCGATCCCAAGCCATAGTTAAGCCATGCCCCAATGCTGGGGCGCCCCGGGAGTTGCGATCCCGTCTGCAAAAATGTGATGGCAGGATCATGATTGATCGCATCTGTGTTCAGGGATTTGATGATGCAGAGATCGTCTACGATCTCTGATGTATACGGCATCAACTCACTGAGCCAGGTACCACTTTCACCATATTGCTGAAAGGAAAACATGGGTGAAGCTACAGGAAATGCAGACTGGTTGCCACTCATGCCCGTGAGTCGCTGACCTTGCATGATGGAAGATGGCATCTCGCTGCCATGCCATTTTTGCAGCTCAGGCTTGTAGTCCCAGGTATCGAGTTGAGAGGGTCCACCGCTTTGAAAGAGGTAGACGATACGCCGTACTTTGGGTTTGTGCGTATTGCTTTTGATTCGATTTTGGACCGGATTGACGTTGTTGGCGCCCCAGGATAGCTGGCTCAGTGCCAGGCTGCCCAGACTAAGGGAGCTTCGCGTAAGAAAATCCCGTCGGCGCATATTTTGTATGGGCTGGTCACTCATCTTCGTACGATTGCTGCATCAGAATTAAGGATTGCGCTGGCCACTACTCCGCTGGCGGCGTATTGCACTCTTCGGCTATCATCGTCGATTTGAGATTCGCCAATCTGGAGCCATCCCTTCATTTTACTGGGGTCTTTTTGAAAACGATCGATTTCCTGATCATAGAGGTCCTGTAGGAGCTGCTGCTCTTCTGCAGCCGGACTTCGTGAGCATGCACGACGAAATGCCAGCTCAATTCCCTTTGTGGGACTAGCAGCAGAAACGATCGTTTTTCCCAGGACCCGTGCCGCCTCAACAAAGGTGGGATCATTGAGTAACACCAAAGATTGCATAGGCGTATTGGTCTCTTGCCGACGGGGCATGCATTCACTGCGTTCCGGAGCATCAAAGGTGTGCAGGGTGGGGTGAGGGACTGATCGCTTCCAGACGGTGTACATGCTCCGACGGTATAAATTTTCCCCATGGTCTTCTTCATAGGTGGATTGATTCACTTTCCACAGACCAGCTGGCTGATAGGGCTTGACACTTGGTCCCCCAATTTTAGTGGCAAGCAGACCGCTTGCTGCCAGTGCATTGTCCCGAACCATCTCTGCGGTCAATCGTCTTGCTGTGCCTCGTGCATACAATCGATTTTGAGGATCCGCAGTCCTCTCTTCGGCAGTCGCATGTGACGTCTGAAGATAGGTTGCTGACGTTACGATCAGCCGCTGGATGTGCTGGATGTCCCAGTTGTGTTGGATTAGTTCTGTGGCTAGCCAGTCGAGCAGCTGAGGATGGGAAGGCCTGCTTCCTTGACTGCCGAAATCTTCGGACGTCTCTACCAAGCCAATTCCAAAAAAGGTCTGCCATATCCGATTGACCACCACCCGGGCAGTCAGAGGATTGTTCGGGTCGAAAAGCCATTCAGCCAGCTCGAGTCTATTGTTCGGTTGTTCAGTGGTTGAGGATGCAAAAAGGGCAGGAACATCTGGAGTAACCTGGTGCAAAGGAGCGTCGTACTGTCCGCGATCGAGCAGAAAAGTCGGCCGTGGCTGGGTCATCTCTTTCATAACCATCACTTCCTGCAGACTATCTACTGTATGATTGAGCTGTCGTCTTTTTTCACGCAATTCCACCTCTTGTTTTTTATGGGCCGATGGTATGACGGCAATCTGGGTGCCTAGGTCTTCTTTGTCCGCTAGGGCGGCCACTTCGATCTCCCGAAGAGTACGATCGTACACACGCACCTCATCGAGTCGGGCATCTTTTATACCGAGTCCGCGCCAACGTGCGCCCAACTGAAGACCGGGCTGATTCTTATCTCTACTGAGCAGGATACTTTTGTTCAAATTATCCTGCTCGATGACAAGGTCCTGTATTTTTCCATCCACATAGAGGGATAAACCACTTGCCTTACTCGATCCATCATAGGTCATGGTCAGGTGTACCCATTGATCACGTGGCATACCGCTTGCACTGTACCCCACGAGTGCATTATCGGGCAAAGTACGAGCCATCACTACCTCCAGGCCGTTGTCGCGAAGCGCGACATGGTATCCGCGAAAATTGTAGAGAATTGCTCCCTCACCTTTGTGAAATATCGTCCCATTTTTCAGAGCTTTGGGTATCCAAGCCCACATGGCAATGGTGAAAGGTTGCTCCCGATCAAAAAGGCCTGAGTTGCCCAGATCCAGCCATGCGTCGCCATCAAG
The DNA here is from genome assembly GCA_905479665.1 of uncultured Saprospiraceae bacterium. GTDB lineage: Bacteria > Bacteroidota > Bacteroidia > Chitinophagales > Saprospiraceae > CAJQNM01. The sequence continues at coordinate 12,361 of CAJQNM010000842.1, read as the reverse complement.
TACCGGGGCTTTGCCACTGTAACCATCACCCAGCAGGATCTCTTGCGACTGGGTACTTGTTTTTGCGATGGCAATTCTACTAGACTTTAGTCGATCACTAAGTATGGGGCGGTCAAAGTCAAAATGCGCCACTAGGCCGGTATTCAGCGATTGTTTCAGACGTATCATGCGCTCGCTCGATGGAGGCTGCATATTTTCTTCCAAATCTGTGATCTCACGCTCCAACATCTCGACGATGGCCGCAACTTCTTCATCCATCAGGACCAGGGTGGGGACAGGGGTGGCATTATCGAAAGATATTTGTCCAGACTCATTGATGTTGTCAAAGTAGCTGAAAACCTGAAAGTACTCCTCTTGCGAAATTGGATCGTACTTGTGATCATGACAACGTGCACAGCCAAAGGTGAGGCCCAGGAATGCAGTCCCAAATGTGTTCGCTCGATCTGCTGCATATTCGATCCGAAATTCTTCAGAAACAATACCACCTTCCATATTCTGTGGGTGATTCCGGTTGAAACCAGTGGCTAGAATTTGTTGCGAGGTAGCATTAGGCAGCATATCACCAGCAAGCTGTTCGGTGACAAACTGGTTGTATGGCAGGTGGTTGTTGAAGGCCTCAATGACCCAGTCTCGCCAAGGTGACATGTCTCGGTAACGATCTACCGTATACCCGTGGGTGTCGGCATAGCGGGAGAGATCGAGCCATTCGACTGCCATGCGTTCTCCATAATGAGGAGAGGCCATAAGGCTGTCGATGGTGTTTTCCCAGCGGATTTTTGGGTCTGTACTTAAGTACTGCTCGATTTCTTCAAGAGTCGGGGGCAAGCCGATCAGATCAAAATAGAGTCTGCGAAGCAAAACGACATCATCAGCTTGTTCCTTCGGTTGTAAATTGGCACTTGTGATCTTGGCGAAGGTGAAATTGTCGATGGGATTCCTGATCCAATCCGTACTAAATTTAGGAAGATCACTGACTTGAGGGGAGGTCCATGCCCAGTGTTTCTGAAATTTGGCTCCTTCATCCACCCACCTAATCAGGAGTGCTTTTTCAAGATCGGAGAGCTCCAGGTTAGACTCAGGCGGTGGCATCATTGCTTCCGGGTCGGAGGACAATATTCGATCTACAAGTAGATCTTTGAGTACTTCCGCTCCGCTCGAAGCGATGATATGTTCGCGCCCCAGATCAAATCGCAAATCTGCTTCCCGGCTATTTTCGTCAGGGCCATGGCACGTGTAGCAGCGATCACTTAGGATCGAGCGGATATGATCATTGAATCCGACTGGTTGTCTGATCCCAGCAAGCTCGTCTGCGACTTCATCTGGTAGGGAGGGGCCACAGGCATTCAGGAGCAGGAGGATGAGAAAGACTTTATATGGACTAAACACATTGCAAAAATACGGTATTGGTTGAGACTATTCTTACTCGCTCACTTCATGATGAATCGCAGCTGTTATCATATCGAATTTAGTATCAGGAGGTCCATTAAATAGCTGATGGTGGAGATGAACGCCACCCGGATAGATGCCGAGACGAACTGATTCATACTGTCTGGACATGATCAATGGGTAAGAAGCTTAGAGCAGGGTTAAGGCTCATGGAGACGACAGTTTGGCAATAAAGAACCGTAACATGTTCGGCTGCATTAGGAGATCACAGAAAAATCATTGAATTTGCACTAAATGCGTTGGATTTACTCCACATTATTATTTCTGTGCTTGCCTGCATGCTGCTTGGCTCAGGCTGATACGGTATATCAGCTACCAGAGGCAACGATTATGCAGCATTATCTACCTGCAACAGAACATGACTTTGACAGTATTGACATAGCAGCTGCCGGCCATGCGAATTTGACTCAACTGTTACAGACCGAGTCCTCGGTTTTTGTACGTAATTATGGCCCGGGCACTCTGGGTACCCTGACGATCGGTGGGGGATCTGCTGAGCAGACCAACGTGATGTGGCAGGGTATTGCTATTCGAAACCCTATGTTGGGCCAGATAGATGTTACCTTGCTGCCTGTAGATCTTTTTACCTCGATCGGGATTCAAGCAAAAGGGGGGAGTGCTCAATATGGAAACAACCAACTCAGTGGTGGGTTAAATCTAAATACAGACCTTCCGATCGATCGGGAGAAGACAATCGGACTCTCCTTAGAGCACGGAAGTTGGCAACGCTTTTCAGGACATCTCAAAGCCCTATATGCAGTAGGGCAGAGCAGATCTCAGACGAGCCTCTACGGTTTGCACAGCAAGAACGACTACGCATTTGAACTGAATGGTCTGTCCATGCGGCAGGCCAATGCTTCCATACAGAATCTAGGTCTCTATCATCTTTCAGAAATACCACTTAATACTCAAAACAAACTGGACATTGGGCTATGGTGGCAGGACAGCGAGCAGGAGATACCCCCTACTAGTGTTCAAAACTCAAGCAATGCGAATCAAAACACGACCTCATTTCGCTCGGTGCTGGGATGGAAAAACCGGGCACCACGTGGCAAGTCGGAAGTGAGGCTTGGCTATGTAGCAGGCTCGATTGATTATCGAAACCCTGCTCGACTAGAAGAATCTCAAACTCGCTTCGGTTCCGTTGTTTTTGCGGCTCAGCATCAATGGTGGTTTGGAGGGTCTAAGAGTCTGACGCTTGGAGTGGACGATCGGCTGCAACATGGAGATGCTCCCGCATACGGAGGGCGCCAACTAGAAAACCAACTTGAAGTACATGCAGGATATGAATGGACTAAGCCTCGATGGGAGGTAGGCATTTTTGTCCGGCAAGGACTTCTTGAACAAGAGTTGATGCCGACCACGGCTTCCATCCAATCTAGTTTTCAGGCTCATCCCAGCGCACGAATCTCGCTGGGCTTGAGTAGAGACCTGCGCTATCCCACATTAAATGAGCGCTATTGGCAACCTGGTGGCAAGCCCGATATTGAGGAGGAGTCCGGTTGGTCACAACGCCTGTCAGTGTCAACGAGCTGGCAGTGGGGGATTTGGGCATGGGATATGACTGGTCATGGATTCAACCGCTTGATCAGCAATTGGATTTTGTGGAGCCCACAAGATGAGTTGAATTTTTGGGCTCCAGACAATCTTGCTCGAGTTTGGAGCCGCGGAGGGGGTGTACGAACTCAAGCAAAGGCCCAACTCGCGGATCTCTGCCTCTCAGTCAGGGTCAATTATTCTCACACTAGTTCTACCAATCAGGTGGCTATCAAAACGCCTCGGCTCAATGTCGGAGATCAGCTCTTCTATACACCCAAAAATCGAGTGGGCCTGACTGCAGAAACCAGCTGGCCGAAATGGAGAGTACGGTACGAGCATCAGTATACGGGGAGCTACCCTGGTATATTGTCGGAGGTACCGGCATTTCAGGTCGGATCACTTCACATTGCAAGATCTTTTGATTGGGTCGACAAAAAGATGCGCGTATGGATCCGTGTGCACAACCTGTGGGATATACAGTATCGGGTGATCGAGCGGAGACCTATGCCGGGGCGAAATTTCAGACTTGGATTAAGTTTCGAAATATAATATCTTTGGAGGTATGCGGAGTAGATTATTAGGGTTGGTATGTGCAATTTGTCTGAGTCAGTTTGTCTTCGCTCAGCAAGTGGAGTCCTTTGAATCATTCAATTTGGAGGAGGGGACATTTCTCAACAATGCCGGAGCAATTGAAGAATTTAGCACTGATTTGGTAAGACTTCCCAATTTTTACAACTCAGATTGGGATTCTTGGAGTGGTTGGGCGATATCCGCCACAAGAGATACCACGACAGCAGGATTCATGAATCAATTCAGCACCATAGCTGGTAGGGGAGCGGAAGGTACTTCAACATACGCAGTTTCTTTTGTCACTGGAGACGGCTCGGTACTGAAGTTTGCCAACGATGATGAGCGGCCCACACAAATTTCGATTGCGAACAGCACTTACGCATATCTTAGTATGGTCGAGGGAGACGCTTTTGCAAAGCGCTTTGGCGGAGAAGATGGAACAGATCCAGATTTCTTTACGCTTGTTATTCGTGGGGTTCAGGATGGGGAGAATACTCCAGATAGTGTGGTCGTTGCTCTTGCGGATTTCACAAGTGACAATTCTGATGAAGACTTCATCCTCGATGATTGGATCAGTGTAGATTTAACTATTTTGGGTGCTTGCGATTATCTACTCTTTTCGCTCAAGTCATCTGACGTCGGCGCGTTTGGGATAAACACGCCACTTTATTTTTGCGCCGACAATCTGATTATTGACTCGCAAACTTCATTTGTAGAAGATCTCTCTGACAAGGATTTGCAACTCTTCCCCAATCCGGCTTCAAATCTGATTGAAGTGCGTGGGTTGGCCCGAGAAGCAGAGCCGGTACAGGTGACAGACTTGGCTGGAAAAATTCTGGGCGAGTATCGCATGTCATACTCTGGGCAGATCTACGTAGGAGCTTTTCCTACCGGTACGTACCTCATGCGATTTCCTCGACGCGGTCTCGTGCGAAAATTTAGCAAGCGCTAGGCACCTGCAACTCGAAGCACAGGTCGAAAGATGCTTTTTAATGAGCGATTTGATCCTGACTATGCATCGAAGATATCACTCAACGGAATAATCAATTCAGGGAATAGCTGCGGACTTATGTCGTCATCGCTGACATACGTTTTTACTCTCCGATATCTGTCATCTTCCAAGGTAAATACTTCGACCGTCTGGTTTCGTGGTTCCACAATCCAGTACTCACGAACGCCCGCTTCCTCATACAGATCAAATTTAATTTGAAAATCTTTCTTTGTTGTGTGTGACGAAATAATTTCGATGATCCAGTCTGGTGCACCGAAACAGCCCCTTTCCCGAATCTTATTCCGGTCGCAAATGACCACCAAATCGGGTTGAACCACCCTGTCCGAATCCATGAAGTCCTTATCGGCCACTGGTAAGATGACATCAAAAGGTGCGGCGAAAAAACGACAAGTTTTGCCTGAAAAGTGATTGTAAATCTTACCAAAGAGATTTCCTGAGATCCATTGATGACTAGATGAGGGTGCAGGGCTCATACGGAAAAGCCTCCCTTTGATAATCTCTACCGATTCATCAAAGGTAAATTGGAGATAATCTTTGTAGGTATAATGCTTATCATATGAAATAGGTGGCTCGCTGATTGCTTTCTTTTTCATTTTGATTCGTATTTGGGATGGTCAATCAATATGATCTTAGCATCGTATGATTCTAAAGTTAGCTCAAAAAAAGAGATCTCTCGCCATGCGACGAGAGAAACCAGATTGAGAGGCTTTTCCTACTATGGAGTATTCTGTGACATCGATTTCAGATATCACACATCGCTCTTCAAGTAGCCATTCGATCAATTCACCTGAATCTGCAATACTCCACGAGTGCCGTAGACAGAACCAGACGTTGACGTTTTTCCAATTTGGCTATAATACACTACAGGATAAGAAGAAAAATATGCTATCTATTTTCTTGCTTCGGACCCATACTCTCAATTTTATTTTCGAACCCAAAGCCAATTACATCATCATCACTTTTATAGAATTGCCATCTCAGATCTTGGTTTGCAAAAATAAAGGTTGAATCTGACAGCGGAACAAGTTCTTCCTTGCCTGGCACCGGATCAGGTCTCAAATACAGTCTTCCATTTTTTGTGCTCACATGAAGAAGCCCCATTTGCGGTAACAGATAACTTCCTACATAAGACTGTAATATGGAGGAAGCAATTGTGTGCCGTTTGAATTTCTCTGGGACCTCGTAAGACAATCCATCCCAAATATTTCGAATCATCTCATATATCTTATCCATATATAAGGTGCAATCAACTGATAGAATTATCAGAGATCTATTCTCGGATAAATATAATTCTAAGTAGGATTTGACAAACTCACCACCTCCCCAATGTCCCACGGACTTACTAGCATCATTTTCTCGAATATACCAGCCGAATCCATAATTGCTATGTGTACCATCTATTAGCAATGGACGTGAAAAGGCCAGTCTGCGATTCTCAGAACTTACTAACTCGTTGCTTAGATAGGTTGAAGCGAATTTATGAAGATCATATGCAGTGCTATATATTTCACCACCTGCCTGATAGAAATTATCCGCATTAATCTCCTTCGGAATCTCTTTGTGAGATACTTGAGCGGAGACCATATCAAGAGGCTCAAATACTTTGAGCTTCATAAAATCAGAATATGATGTTTTGGAAATGGATTCAATAAGTTTTCTGCAGAGAAGGTAATTTGAATTATTGTAGTGAAATGCTTCACCTGGAGGGCCTCCTTTCGGCTTCACAGTCGAAACCAGATTAAGTATGTCATCAGTATCCATCATCTGAGATGTATCTCCGTGTTCAATAGCTGTAGACAAGAAATTTGGAATACCGCTTGTTTGGTTCAGCAAGTGTCTAATTGTGATGTTATTAAACGGGATGTCAGGTAGGTGATCTGAAATCAAGTCATCAAATAGAATTTTACCCTCTTGTTCAAGTTTGATTAACGCTGAAGCAACAAGCGTTTTATCAATTGAAGCGATTGGTAATTTGGTATCAAGTCTTATCTCCTTATTCTGATATTTGCCGTATGCTCCCTTAAACAGAACTGTATCATTTGCACTTAATATGATCTGGCCGTTAAAGATTTCAGAGTCAGCAGCTACCGTCAATATGGAGTCCAGCTCTACAATCCATCCCTGGGACAGTAGCTTATCCTCGACTAAAAACATAGCAATAATCCAGATAAGTAAGAACTTAGGTGATGTACGGCTCCTATATCGCATAATTGACGTGTTGCTAAAGAACTAGATGCAGGTAGTCAGCACAATGGTGGCTTCCTCTTTTTTTTACTTCGTCAAGGAAGTAGGAAAGCATCATGCCTTATCAAAGTAATGGGGAGCAGCATGAAAGGCTAGGTCATATATCACCATACCTAATGAAACATCGCAACTGTCACTAAAGAACAGTTGCTTCTAGCGGAATTTTCAATAAACTAGATTCAATTTGAGGTTTTCTTCAGAGACTATTTTTCCTGAATTCAGAATCGAATTGTTGGAATGCGTATTGTTTTTGGCCCCCCATAGTTGGGCAATAAGTCCAACCTTGTTTTGGTGGAATTTATTTCCCGAAATATCGACATTGATGATACCATATGTGTTTAGCAATATCCCACTTTTCTCACCTGCACCACATTTCGTGAAAGTGCTATTGGTCACATCTAAGTTTCCGCCAATAGTAGATTCGTCATAGCCCCCTCTGTAATAGTCAAGGACATTTCTATCGATGTTTTCAAAATGACATCCATCGATGGAAATATTCTCTGCATTGTAATCTCCCTTATCGTCTCTTTCTTCCGATAGCTCAAGTCCGTTTCTGCAATTTAAGATGGATGTGTTCGTGAACTCGATGTATTCGGCAAATGAGTGCTTATAGGCCTTAAGGACAAAATCGAAATCAGATATTCTACAGTCCGTAACAGCTAGGTTGTATAAGCTAGACATATTCTGTTCTAAACTGGCAAAAGCATGCTGATTCCCGCTGCCGTGGAGATTTATCCCATGCAGATTGAGCTCTCCCTTGGGGTTCATCTCAAAGGCCGGAGTTTGATGGTCTCCATCGTAGTGGATTGTTGCTATTTCTGCCAGGTCTGCAGATCGTATTGTGATCTTTTTATTGATCTTGAGCGAGGTGTTCAGGTCATAGGTGTCTCCTTTCAGTTCGATAGTGTCACCATCTTCTGCGGCGGCAATCATGGTGGCCAGATCTCCAGCAGAAGTAGCTGAATGCGTCTGGGTGTGAGTTCCAGATGATGCTATCGAATACCAATCAGGACCATAGATAGACCAATCCATGATGTTAGGACTGGTGCTAGGTTTTCCGTTTATTGCCCCAATGGAATTTGTGCTCGTTCTTGGGTTTCCCAATAGATCCTTGTTAATTTTATCAAATTCAAATCCTTCATGGACGTCTACATCTGAAAGATCAGTTGTTGGTACAAATAGGTTCTCACTGATCTCAGAAACTTCAAAAGCCCTAGACTCTATTCCTTCAACTGCTTCAAAGTCGACGCCCTGATTGCCGATCGCATTGCTTATGAAGGTTATTCCATCCAATTGGTCATGGGCTACAATAGGATGCTCGTCACCAGCGGAGCTATAGATAATATTGTTGGCAATAAGTGTTCGGATGGGTCGCTCAGATCGAATTTCAGATGCCGGAAGAACATCCCTTTCGCTGATGTTTGACCCAACTCCAAATTGGAGTGGAGATTTGCAATCGATCCATGAGTTGAAAGCAACAACAACATCTGTGACCTGGATGTAGCGATTCAAAGGCGATTTGGGAATTCCGTTCATAACCGCCAAGGGACTTCTGAATATATTCCCTTTGAGTCTGTAGAAATAATTATTTGTGACCCAATGGCCAGTGCCGATAAGTCTGACACCACCGATGTGATCGGATTCCTCATCACCAATAAAATAATTTCCGTCTACAATGCAGTAGTTTCCGTGCCTGGTGACTAGAGATCCTTCACTTTTATAGAATACATTATTCCTGAATTCATTAAAGTTGGTCTTGCTGGAAATAACCTCGACTTCACCATTGCACCTTTCAAAAAGATTTTCAGCGACCATGGTATAGCTGGGGGACATCGAGGTAAAACTACTGCCGATCTGGATTGTTTCTGCACTGGGCCCGCCTTTTGGTGGCCTAGGACCAAAGTGATTGTTTGTTATCTTATGGTAGTTTTTTATGCTCTGATTTCCTTCCAGATCTACCCGTACCGTAGGGCCGCGATTGGATTTTCCTGCGATGTAGCAATGGTCCAATTGATTATGTCGGCCTTTGAACTGAATCCAGAGGTCGGTCATGTTTCTTTGTGATTTGTTGAAATCTTTGATTACGCAATTAGTGACACGGCTGTGATTGGCAAGGGTATCACTATTTAACGCAAACTCGATCAGAGATCGAGATGGAGAAGACCCATTGCGGAAATGCAGTCCTTCCACAATTAAATATTCTCCACCCAGTCTCAGGTCAGATTCACCTTGTACAAACACTTTGCCAGCTGCCTCAGCTCTTAGAGTGATGGGTTTATCTTTCGTTCCCATACCATAAAAACGAATTCGAATATCGTTCCAATCTCCATTTTGCATCACAATTTCAGATCCAGGAAGGGCATTATGTAGCGCTTCATGAAGCTCCTCCGAATTGCCTACATCAATAAGAATTGCTGCTTTCTTACAGGATAAAGATGAAATCAAGAGTATTGACCACAGGAAACGAAATTTCATAATAAGTATATTTTGTTTGGATCACATGTACGGTGCCAGCTTTTTTATGTAGTATTCAAAGGAGGTTAGAATTTCGCCAATGTATCTCTTTCCTTGTACTAGATACCTAGCGCTTGTCCGCCACCAATTTGGATAGTCTCAGCAGTCAGAAATGATGCGTCATCGCTTGCCAGAAACGAAACTACTGCTGCGACCTCTTCAGGCTGCCCCAATCTTCCCAACATTATGTTGTTTTTCCAAGAAGCGAAAACTTCGGGCTTGGTTGATTTAATTTGAGCATGAAAGGGAGTGTCTATTGTTCCTGGTGACACAGCATTCACTCTAATTCCATATTCAGCCAAGTCCTTTGCTAGCGCTCTGGTGATGGCGTGAACTCCTGCTTTTGACGTTCCATAGATACCTGCACCCGGCCCACCAGCATTCCAACCCGCGTTTGATGTGTAGTTAATTATAGTGGCATTCTGCCCCTTCTTAAGAAATGGTATCGCAGCTCTTGAGGCGAAAAAGACTGAATCGAGGTTTAGAGCCATGACAAATCTGTAGAATTCTGTTGTCATCTCCTCAAACCTGGACCTTCCACCGAGGCCACCGGCATTATTTACTAGGATATCGATCTTTCCGTGCTTCTCTCCAATAGCTCTAATATTGGAGGTTACCTCTTCCTCGTTCGTCACATCGAATCCATAGTACTCGGCTGCGACTCCTTGAGTAGTAAGTTCTTCTATTCTTTTAGCTCCCTGCTCATCTTGAATTCCATTTAGGACAACCGTGCAGCCTTCTTTGCCTAATCTTTCTGCTACGGCAAATCCGATGCCGCCTGTTGCTCCTGTAATGAGAGCTATTTTTCCTTTTAATTTCATGCCAAGTTTAATTTATTGATTAAATTTTTCTTTTCTGCTTCGTATCTATTTATCGAGAGAATATGTATTTTTTCAGTAGTACAGATTTGTTTCCTATAGAATAAGAATGCAACATACAGTAAGGTCAGATGGTGTACTCCGAAAGCTTGAGTTTTTGCCATTCAATCCGACAGTATGACTTTAGCGTGCGACTCGTCCAGAAGCGTCACCATCCATTAGTTTTTCTACTTCATCTACGGTAACCAAATTTGCATCGCCATAAATTGTGTGCTTTAGGCAAGATGCTGCTACTGCAAAGTTGAGTGCCTTTTGATCATCATTGGGATGATTTAACAACCCGTAAATTAAACCACCCATAAAACTATCACCACCACCCACTCTGTCAACAATATGTGTGATCTGATAGGTCGGGGCTTCAAATAGGGTTTGACCATCGTAGAGAACACCAGACCAAGTGTTGTGTGAAGCACTAATCGACCCTCTCAACGTGGTGATCACCTTTCTGGCTCTGGGAAACATTTTCATCAGTTGCTTCAAAACTGACAGGTAGGATTTTGCATCTACCTCTGCTCCGGCGGTTACATCTAGTCCCTCAGGATGTAGGCCAAAGTGTTTTTCGGCGTCTTCCTCATTTCCGAGAATAATATCACACCCAGCAACCAGATCAGGCATGACCTCTCCCGGTTCCTTCCCATAATTCCAGAGTTTTTTGCGATAATTTAAATCAGTAGATACAGTGATACCCATTTTGTTGGCCACTTGGATTGCTTCCAGGCAAGCATCGGCAGCACCTTGCGAGAGGGCAGGAGTAATTCCTGTCCAGTGAAACCATTGGGCATCTTTAAATACGGACTCCCAGTCGACCATTCCTTTTTCTATAGTAGACATAGAAGAATAGGCCCTGTCGTAAACTACTTTGCTGCCACGGCTCACCGCTCCAATTTCTAAGAAGTAAATACCTAGCCGTTCTCCTCCACGTAAGATATTCGATGTACCGACATTGCGCTTACGCATCTCCATCAAGGCACATTCTCCAATGTCATTATTGGGTATACGGCTTACAAATTCAGTGGGAACACCATAGTTGGCCAATGATACTGCTACATTGCTTTCACCTCCACCATAGATCACATCAAAGGAGCTTGCCTGTGAAAATCGCTTTAAGGCGGGCGGAGTCAGACGGAGCATGATTTCTCCGAAGGTTACTACTTTTTTCATTTATTAAAATCAAGCTGTCCAAGGGGGCACACCCCTTTGAATATTTAAATTAATTAGCTAAAGGCTAATCCTCCGTTGATATCAAAGTTAGCGCCTGATACAAAAGAGCTGCGATCTGAGGCTAGGTAGGCAACCAAATCAGCAACCTCGTCAGCACGACCCTCTCGCCGCAACGGTGTTTTACCCGCAACCACCTCGCGCACATTATCGGGAGTAAATGTATCATGAAATAATGTACCAATCAGTCCAGGACAAAGTGCATTTACCCGAATGCCCTGTGGACCGAGTTCTTTTGCCATGGCTCTGGTAAAAGTCATTACAGCACCTTTCGAAGTTCCGTATGCAGAAGCACCGCCTCCACCACCATCTCGGCCCGCTTGGGAGGCGATATTGACGATCGAACTGCCTTCGGGCATATGCTTCACCGCCGCTTTGTGCATCATAAAAACAGACTTGAGATTTAGGTCCATGACAAAGTCCCAAAATTCTTCATCCATCTCATCTAGCTTTTTGCGAGCTACCAACCCTCCTGCATTGTTGACAAGAATGTCTACTTTATTTCCAAAAGCTGCCTGTGATTCTTCCACCAATCGGAAACACTCGTCCCACTTTGTTAAATCAGCTTTTACGGCAATTGCCTTACCACCTTTAGTCTGTATCGTAGCCAATGTCTCTTCTGCATCTTTGGGAGTATTGTAGTAATTTAAGACGACGTTGGCACCCATCTCCGCGAGTCTAATCGAAATCGCTCGCCCAATGTCTCTTCCTCCTCCGGTGACGATCGCCGTTTTTCCTTCTAGTTCCATTCCTGTTCTATTTTAAATTTCTAATTGATTCGCCTTTTACTAAAGGCCTATATGCAAATGTGATTAATCTTATTTGGTCCATTGACATTTCTCGACTGACTTGTCGATGTCGAAGGATGTATTTATTAGTTGTTCTCTGGTTTTAAAGGTTCAATTTTTGGGCAAAGCACCCAGATGCTGGCCAAAGCAAT
>CAJQNM010000841.1 GCA_905479665.1 uncultured Saprospiraceae bacterium | reverse complement strand
TTCTGGCAAGCTTTAGCGATATCAGGAGGTGCCCCCATATACCCAAGACGCCAGCCGGTCATCGCAAATCCTTTTGAGAAACCATTGACGGTGACCGTTTGATCCTTTACCTGTGCCAAAGACCCTATGCTAAAGTGCTTGCCCTGAAAATTGATGTGCTCATAAATTTCATCCGCTACAATCACCGCCTGAGGATACTTATCTACCACGTTTGCCAATGCTTCCAGCTCGCTTTTGGTGTAGACCGATCCCGTAGGATTGCAAGGTGAGGAGAAAATAATCATTGCTGTCTGGTGCGTAATGATCTCCTCCAGTTGAGCTGGGGTGACTTTAAAGTCGTTTTCGATCGAAGCCCGAAGCTGGATCGGCTTGCCGCCAGCAAGCTCCACGATGGCGCGATAAGAGACCCAATAGGGGGTAAATAAAATCACATCTTCTCCGGGATCTACTAAAGCAAGCACTAGATTGGCAATGGACTGTTTAGCACCATTGCTGACCACGATCTGGTTCACACTAAAATCCAGATTGTTGTCCCGTTTAAATTTACGGACGATGGCTTCCCTCAAGATCTTTAGCCCTGGTACCGGAGTATAGCGGGTATAGCCTTCATCCAGCGCCTTTTTGGCAGCTTCACGAATATGTGCGGGTGTATCAAAATCAGGCTCACCGACGCTTAAGCTGATCACTTCGTGACCTTGTTCTCGCAGCTCCCGAGCATCTTGGGTCATCTTAAGTGTAGCGGATTCTGCCATTTCAGTGACACGTCGTGATAGCTTCGGGGTTGTGGGTTGGTTGCTCATTGCGTTTGTTGCTTCTTATCTACTCCCAAAGTATTGTTTTGCTGACGATAATAGACCAAACCATGAGTGAAAAACTTTCTGGTTTCCTGAAAATCAATCAAAATGTGGCCAATTCTTGTGACTTTCAGTTTATCAGTCGTCTTATTATTGGTTTATTTCATGGGTGGCCGGCTGATTTATTCTATTAATAATCAGTCGGTTACGTTTGATGTTTATAAGAATTGGACGATGGCTGCTCGAGGGAGAAGATGCAATGAAAAAACATTGCTTAGCTTTTCCTGTCGGACGGCCTTTTTTTTGTGTGGTCTGAAATATCATCAATAATAGCCATACATACTCGTCTATCTAACTTTATAATACATATTAGGATTTGGCATAATATTTGGAAGTACTTCTGCGAGTAGTTCAAATGGAAAAATGCCAATATCAAACAAAGTATGGTTAATCTTTGGGATACTGGGGAGCGTGATGCTCTCCCATATCTCGGGTTTCGGACAGTGTCCGGAGGCCAATCCGATTCTTGGTAGCAATACGGTTTGTCCGGGATCGGAGGTGGAGTTTACGACCACTTTCGATAACACCGCTGCAAACTCCTATGCCTGGGAAGTCTCCAATGGAGGAGAAATAGTTGGTTCCAGTACAAGTCACATTGTGACTGTACGCTGGGACGAGAGTAACGGAGGTCCTTTTACCGTGATGCTGACAGAGCGCAATGGAAGTTGTTTTTTCGAAAACACACTGGACGTCTCAATAGCCGATGATGTGGCTAGAGGACCTATAAACTGTTTTCAACAGGTCAATAGTCCTTTTGATGAAAACTGTGAAAAACTCATTACTCCGGAGCTCTTGCTTTCTTCTGGAGAGCTCGCTTGTGCCGACGGATTCGAAATAACCCTCACTGTCGATGGGTTGACATTTGTACCTAATCCGGTTCCCATGTCTTATGCAGGTGAGATTATTGTCGCCACCTTGATTCACAGAGCATCCCAGCAAAAATGCAAATCCTACATAACTCTCACAGACGGAACCCGTCCTGTGTTGGAGTGTGAAAATGATACCACAACATGTTTAGATCCGAATATCTGGAATCCATTTCATGAGTCATATACAAGACCAAATGTCACTGACAATTGTGACAGCACGCTGGTGGCTGAGGAATTACGTAGTGAGTGGTTCGACCTCTTCGAAGATCCTGAATTTGCCGGCTACATCGAAAGAGAATGGGCTGCTACCGATAAGGCTGGAAATATGGGTCACTGCACTGACACCATATGGTTGAAAAAGATCACATTTGAGGAAATCACTTGTCCTAGCGACACCGTGATTCTTTGCGACTCATTTCTCAAATATCCTGACGATCCGTTGATCAGTGGTACACCGATGTTTCAGGAATATGCCTTGTATGCACCAGGACAACAATGTGAGTTTTCGATTTCGTACAAAGATCAAAAGTCAGCACAATGTGCAGGCACTTACATCATCGATAGAACATGGACGATCAAATCCTTTGCGACCAGTGATGAGCATACGCGTATATGCAAGCACAGGATAGAAGTAATTGATACAACAGGACCTCAGATCTCTTTCAATGATCCGAAGATCAGGATCAAGAAGCACCATGATCTGTACCAGGCAGATACCAGCAAAGCATATAAAACGGTCTCTTATCCCACGCTCGATTTCGGATGCGTCGCACATGGTTATCTACCAGCTCCACTAGTCCGTGACAATTGCTCTCCGTCTGACAGTATTACGATAGATCTCATCTGGGAAACTGGACATATCACTTATAAAGCAAGTGAGGAAGAACCCCATTTACTCTTTCAAGATCTGCCAAAAGGAAAGCATATTGTTCGAGTGGTGGCTCGAGATGACTGTCACAACCTGACCGAAGACACTTTAGTCATCGTAACGGAAGATCGCAAGGCTCCTTATATTGTTGCTGACAAAGACCCACAAGTGACTCTTGCCACGTATGCGAAAGTAACTTGGATAGATGTGTCGGTATTTGATGAAGGAACCACAGACAATTGTCATCTACTTACAGTACTCGGGCGAAGGATTGACTGGGACTCCACCTGCTGCTACTATGCTGCCGACAGTATGAAGAGTGAAGTCCGAGACCATTACGATACATTTTATGAGTGGGTTCAGGAGGACAGCCTGCAATGCAAAGACAGCATAGGATATGGGTGGACTGATCAAATTCCTTTCTGTTGTGAAGATGCCTGCTCAGGAGAGCCAGTAGTTATCGAGTTGATGGCCATAGATGCCTACTGCAATGTTGCCAAACTCTGGGTACAGGTGACTGTCGAAGATGCAACCAAACCGGAGATAGCTTACCAACTTGAAGATTTAACCATTTCCTGCAAGGCATATCAAGACTATTATCAAGAATACATCGATAGTGGTCGCTGGGACGTCTTTGGAACCTATCAGCGAGGACATCATTCATACGAGGATGCCCTAGCGGATGAATCATACACGGTAATCAAAGATGTGATCTGTCTTGATCCTCCTACTCCGATTTTCGGTGATGAGCCGTCTTATCCAGGATATGACCCCAAACCCATTGACTACATTTTTGAAAGGATCGTCTACGATACGATCAGAAATGGACTTGTCTATGACAATTGTGGACTTTCTGGAAGGGAAAAGCAAAAAGTAGAGATCGGACATTGCGGAGAGGGCTGGATCGAAAGAGTATTCACTTTTGCAGTGGGCTGTGGCCCTAAACGGGACTCCATCAAAGTAATTCAGCGCATAGAAATCGTGAATGATTGCCCTTTCTATGAAGAAGAAGTGATCTGGCCCGTGAAAGATACGGTCGTATATGGCTGCGGGCTTACGGACGTTGAGACAAGTCCTCCATCTTTGCGCTTCAGTCAAAGTTGTCGAGAGATTGGAATACATCACGAAGACATGGTCACCGATGAGTTGTTCAATGCGGACAGTACGTGTCACAAGATTATCCGCACATGGGCAGTGATCGACTGGTGCCGTCAAAAAGAAGACTATCATGAAGACTGGTATGGTAACCAGAGTTTTCATTACTATGAGTTTGAGCAAATCATTTATGTAAAAGACTCCCTTGGTCCTCAAATCTCGAATTGTGATCTTGAGACCCTCTGCATCGGTACAGATTGCAGCTATGATCTTAATCATGTCTTGGACATCAAAGATAATTGCACGCCCCTCGTACAACTAGAGATCGAGTGGTTGCTCTATCAGGTTGTTAAGGATGGCTTCCATCTAAAGGCGACTGGGAATTCTCACGCAGTAGAAGTAGACTCACTTGAAACAGGTGACTACAAGCTTGTAGTCTCTGTCGAGGATGCATGCAACATTCTAAGTTATTGCACGGACTATTTTGAAGTACTTGATTGCAAAAAACCGACTCCTGTTTGTGTTACGGCAACGACTGTAAAGCTATTTCCAGTAGATCTAAATCTGGATGGTGTAATTGATACGGCCATCGGAGAAATTTGGGCGCAAGAGCTGAATCTTAGCAGTTATGACAATTGTGATTCTGAGCTAAGTGACTTTCGAATCCGGATGAAGGGTGCCGGCGAGG
Source organism: uncultured Saprospiraceae bacterium (assembly GCA_905479665.1). Classification (GTDB taxonomy): domain Bacteria; phylum Bacteroidota; class Bacteroidia; order Chitinophagales; family Saprospiraceae; genus CAJQNM01. The sequence continues at coordinate 7,762 of CAJQNM010000841.1, read as the reverse complement.
TAAATGACGATGGCTTGCTCCAGCCTCCTGCGATTGATGAGAAGCAATTGAGTTTTGGATGTCTGGATATTGGTGAGCAAACCGTAGAGCTTTGGGTTGTTGATGCCCAGGGCAATGCAGATTTTTGTGAAGTGATCATCGATGTGCAATCCCATTTTGAGGGCTGCAGCATCGACTCCAGCATATCAGGTACTGTTACGAGCATAAACGGTGCAGGCATCCGAGAAGTACAGATGGTGATGCAGAGGAATGATGATGATCCGATCTATACCATGAGTGAAGGAGATGGCCGTTATCGCTTTAGTGATATCAACGTGAATGCTGGATCACATAGGCTATCTGCCCTCAAAGAAGATCGAACTATGAATGGTATCTCGACTGCCGACCTCATCCAGATTTCGAAGCATGTGATTGGGAAAACGGAGTTTGAGGACATAGGAAGACTTAGGGCTGCCGACGTGAACGGCGATGGTCATATATCTGTACGAGACTTAATCACTCTAAGGAAACTACTCCTTGCAAAAATAGATAGCATACCTGGAAGGGACTTTTGGCAATTTTTCAATAGGGCAGGAGAGTCTGAATCACTCTTTAGTGCCGAAAGTATGAGCGAGGATCACTTGCATTTTATGGGCGTCAAACTGGGAGATGTCAATGGGGATGCAACTTTTGAAGATGAATCAAACAGGAATCAAAACCAGCTTGTGCTACACTATCTTGATCGGGATATCACTCCAGGAGAAAGGTTTGAGGTTCAATTTGGCTTTGATGAGTTTATTGATCTTACCGGATTGCAACTTGAGTTACAAACTACGGCTGATCTCACTTTAGATGGCTATCACAGCGCTGATCTGCCTATTGCAGATGAACATATTTCGGTGAACGACCACCATGTTTATTTGAGTTGGGATGAAATCACGGGTAAGTCCATTGGAAAAGATCGTCCCATATTCACTTTGCAACTTCAATCACATACTGGAGGCAGGCTGTCAAATATGCTTGCACTCGGATCGGGAAGAATCATGCCAGAGCTCTATGACCTGAGCGGATCTGTGAGTACTCTAGCTTTAGCCGCTGATCTGGATAAACAGAGAATAGAGCTGAGTGTGGCGCCCAACCCATTTTCACGATCCACTATTCTGCAGGTAACAATTTCTGAACAAAGTACTGTCACACTGGAGATATATGACCAGCTCGGAAGACCCATCGTAAGTCGCAAGATGCTTCTGACCAAAGGAAGTCATAAGATCCCTATAGAAGAATCTGAGCTTGTTGGCAGCGGAACATATCATTGCATATTAAAATCAGCAAATCTGCATGAGCGGATATCAATACTGTTGATTGAATAGATAGGAATCACCATTTTGATTTACTCACTGACCCTGCTATCATGGCAGGGTCTTTTTTTATTGTCCTTTTTTAGATGCTCACTGTACTTTCCTCCTGGAAGTAAGAAATGATCTGAACCCAATACAAGATTTGAGCACATTTCAGCCATATTCTGCATCACTATCCTCTGCCCATGTCGTTCTCTTCGCAGAGGCCAGTGAGCGCTGCAAAAGTGGAAAGATCAAATGAGTTCACGTATGCTAAGAATTATATATTAGTTCTTTACGCATTTTAGAAAGAATTATATATATATAATGGATATATATATATTTGCGATTGAAATGGGATATTTAGAATTGAAAATGTCAGAGAAGAAATATGTGCCATTACGATGGAAGAACCGTCAAATTTTCTGACATTTGGCTTGGAAAGCCCTCATTTCCGACAAACTCAAGAACTGGAATCGATAAAGTTCGACTTCCGACAAGATTACGTAAAGAACTAGTAACTAACGATTTATAGACCTTTTTTTAGCCAAAACGACTACCATGAGTATACGATTGATACGCAAGAGCTTTGCGTTAGCTCTTTTGTCATTACTGGCGTTTTCACCTCTAGCCAAGGCAGACATTGTCGTAAAGACCTTTCTAGATGCAAATAATAATGGCACCCTGGACGACGGAGAAGACTTAATCACGGGTCTTTCTGTAACTGCCTACAATGAATCTGGCAATCCCTATCCACTCCTGGATGATGCGAACGGTACATTTACTTTGCCTTCCGCCTTAGTGAACGGTCAGCGGATGCGAATCCAAGTGAGAGGCTACGATTCCACACTACGTCAAGGGGTAGCAGGTCCAACCTCGGTGTTTTTTGCCGATGATAGTTCTAACAATGTGGCGATTCTCGTACCAGTATCGAATGGTCCAGCAATTGAGCCTGGAAATTCCACCATTATGATTCCTTGTTACGATGGTGGACCAGCAGCAGAGAAAACAACGCCTGGTTTCGTCTCATTTCCATACAATGCTACCGGTGTTGCCGAAAAATTTGGTGGTGATGGACCAAATCCAAGTAATGATGCTGCTGTTGGCGATATAGGCTCGACTTGGGGAGTGGCATATCAAACAAAGAAAAATCGTGTCTTTGTTTCTACTCTGCTTAAAAGACATGTCGGCTTGGGTCCTGTGAGAGAGGGTGGAATCTATCGCCTTGACTACGAGCAACTGGATGCCGACGGCAAGCCTTCCCTTAGTAGTATCGATTTTCAAGGGTTAACGGGTGCTGATGGCAATGTGATCAACTTTAGCACGATTCGCCGAGAAAGCGTCGATGGTGACGTAGATTCAACCATGCCGTATGCACTTACGACCAGACTCAACACGGCTTCCTATGATATGGATGCTTTCATTGCGGTAGGTAAGACAGCTTTTGGGGATATAGATCTCACGGAAGACGAAGAAGAACTCTGGATGGTTAATCTGAGTGATCGTACGCTGATTAGTATGGATGTGAGTGGCGATGCACTTGGAAGCAATGTTCGCTCCCATAAGATCATGGAACAAATTGGATTGCCTAATCTTAATTTCCAATACCGCATGTGTATTAATACGGGTGGAAATAAGAATGGCTCAGGGTCTGAAGCATTTACGGATCGGTTAGGCACCGCGTGGGACAAAAACAAATATTCTCTGGGAGGTATCTCGGCATTCAACACGGGTACTTTTCAAAATATAAATAATGAGGCTGCTAAAACCTCTGGTGATATGCTTTACCAGACCTATCGCATGGGCGATGAGTTTAGCTATAACATATCTGCCCCTGTCAATGAGACCTACAAGGTCATCTTGCACTTTGCTGAACCGGTAGCATCCTACCAAGCTCAGGATCGTTTGTTTGACATTAAGGCAGAGGGTAGCACGATTCGTTCAGGTTTTGATATTGTAGCAGCCGCAGGCGGCGCACGTACGGCCACGACACTGGAATTTGAGGTACCTGTTTCGGACGGTAAGATCAACATTGAGTTTATAGCGAAGCAAGGACAGCGAGTGAATCAGGCTGTCGTTTCTGGAGTTGAGATTATTGGAAAGTCAGTCATGAAGTCGGGAGTGCTACGTCCATGGGGCCTCGGCTTCTACGATGGCAAAGGATGGCTTGGTATGGTTGCCGATGCATCTATCTCTCGATCGAGAGAGCACTTGATGGGTTACGTTTGCTCATTTGATCCAAATAACATGGCTGCTGGTTTCAAAGAGGAAGTGGCATTTGAGCTTGGATATCCAAGAGAACGGGCATCAAATGCTCATCTCAATACACCGCAACCTTTGCGCTCAGGAGAGTGGCAGGCATGGGTTGACACCTGGGAAGAAACAGCTATTGACACTGATATCGAGACACTCTCGAGCACGGGGGCTTTGCTCACAGCCTACCCGCAACCGATTCTTTCGGATGTTGATTTCACTGTGGGTGGTAAGATGGTGATTGGTTTTATGGATCGCTTTGCACATCAATCCGGATACCGCAACTATCCACCTATACTGGGAAATTCGACACTCATTGTATCGTATGGTGCTGGCGATATCTTAAAAGTTGACCCAGTGGGCCAAAGCTCTAGCGATGGTTTTGAATTAGAAAGTGGTGACACCGATGATCTTGGACCATTTCGTAACGATGACGGGCCAAGTTTCAATGGAGAGTTTTTCTATGACGATTATTTTGAATCTGCAAGTGCTCACCACGGTGAAGTATTTACAGGCGGTCTAGCAATTCTGCCAACCTCTGGAGAAGTGATCAATACAGTGTTCAACCCACTACCCGTAAGCAATAATTCTTTCTTCCGATTTGACGGAATCTATACTCAGGGTATTCGATCATACAACACGGGAACAGGTGCGCAGGATCGAGCATACCTTTTCGTTGAGCAGTTTACTCAAGGTAAGTCTAACGGACTTGGCGATATCGAGTTTGCCTATGTCATTCAGGGAGGAGAAGTAGGAAATTACGTCTGGTGTGACGCCAACGGAAATGGCATCCAAGATCCTAATGAAAACGGCATTGGAGGAGTGACTGTAGAACTTATCAATAAGGACGATCCAAATGTTCCTATTGAAATGACGACCACAGATGGCATGGGTGGTTATTTGTTTAATGACCTCAATGAAAACACATGTTATATGATCCGCATTGATCTGAGGCAGGTGGCAGATGACTTTGGGTTCACGGGTGAAACTTCACCGGTGATGGCTGGAGATGATACGGACGCAGATTCTGATGGAGATCCCAGCATGGTCGCAGGTTATTCCGCAGCAATGTTTTGTACCGAAGCAGATGGTGCCAATAGGCACGATATAGATTTCGGTTTGATTGGACCTGCAGCGATTCCCGCAACGAAGGTGATTTGTCTTGATGCGACAACTGGTACGGCTTCCATAAACCTTGACGAGATTGATCCTTGCGTAGACACTCTGGGTAGCCTCATGGTCATGTACTATACCGATTCAATTGGCGCCAACGACATGATCGAAGCCAACAAGATCACGGATGATGCGATAGTAACCGCTGTTGACACATGTATTTATGCCAGAGTCATGATTCCCGGTGATCTGGCCTGTGGCTCTGTCGCGAAAGTCACCATCCTGGTGAATGACGTTGGGGATGAAGAAATTATCTTGAGCATCGTCGATTGTGTAGGTGCACCCTTTAACTACGGTGACGCAGTAGAAGGTGCAGGCTACGCGGTGGTCGCTGGCTTCTCTGATGCCGATAAAAGTATGCCACTAGCAGATGGATCGGTGCCAACCTCTTATCCCGATACTGCCTGGGTTGAGGCCGCATTGTCATCTGATGAGGATTGTGAGATTTGTGTGATTGTAATCGTCAACGAAAGTCCATCACCGATGGTGATGGCTGGAGATGATGCGACCGTCTGTTTTGGCGATTGTGTCAACCTTGCTGATCTAGGTTCTTCTTTTGATCCTAAAGGATCAGGGGCCACAGATGCACAATGGACCACTACCGGTGATGGCTTGTTCATGAGTGACAACTCAACTGTCGACAACTCTTTTGCTGGTGCCAGGCTCTATTGCCCAGGTGTCATGGATAGTACCAACGCGACGGTTCAGATCATGCTGACGATTATGGATGATCCTTGTATGACGCCTGGGATGGCTGATTCTGTTATGATTTCGATTTTCCCTAACGGGCCTCAAATCATTCCTGGTGCAACAGACAGTGTACTCTGTATCGATTCATTCGCACTGAATCCAACCGCAGCTAATGATCGTTTCCCTGGTTGTCGTCTAGTCGTGAACTGCGCTATGGATACGATCTCTGGCACAGTTGCGAATTATGACATTCTGGAGGTTAATGATTGTGAAGATGTGATCAAGCTGATCAAGCGTACACATCGCTTCTACTATAAGAAGAAAACCTATGAGTGCTGCGATACGATTGCTGTACTATCACTGCCTGGTCCATTTATCTGTCCTCCAGAAAGAGATACGGTATACTGGGGGGATTATGAAGTCGATGAAAACGGACATCCTCATCCTAGCGAAACGGGAACACCGATGATGGATACTGTGCCACTGTGGCCAGCACCAAATAAGCTATGCAAAGTACTGATCGATTATAAAGACACTAAGTTTGATGGTCTTTGTCCACAATTGATCAAGCGTGAGTGGTTTATCAAAGACCTTTGCGAAGGTCTTGATACGACTTGCCTCCAGTGGTTGATGATCTATGACACTATTGGTCCAGATTTGAAAAAAGACGTATCTGGTTTTGTCGTTGACACAATCTGTAGTCCAATGAATCCAGATGGTCAAGAAGTGATTTTGTTGCCAGCAAGTACACACAGTTGTGATGCGCATGCGTACATTCCTCCCATCATGGCAACAGACTTATGTGCAGGAGTAAAAACCGTGAAAGTTCAGATTCCTGATTTTGCAACAATAGTATTGTCTCTCAATTCAGCGACGGGGTTGTGGGAAAGCCACGAGCAAGTGAAACTGCCAAAATCTGACGAACCGATTGCGTTCTACTATGAAGCCTTAGATTCTTGTCACAACAGCACTTATGATACCTGTTACTTCTATATTAAAGATTATGTGAAGCCGGTGCCCGTTTGTGACAAGGGAATTACGGTCACCGTCGGTGATTCAACAAGTTGGGTCTACGCATCTTCGATTGACGAAGGCTCGTGGGATAATTGTGGCATCGCGTATACTTTGGTACGACGTACCGACTGGGCGACAGCTTGTGGAGTAGATCTTTGCGACAATCTTTCGTATGTCTGTGACACGGAGCATTATGATTCGCTCTGGTGCGCAGAGCTGGAAACAGACAAGCATGTCAACCCAATTGAAGCGCACTATGCCAAAACCATTGAGTGGTTGTGTGCTGATCAAAAGGAATGTGCAGCAGCTTTGCTTTCAGGTTGGGCTTATGACCTTATGAAGTACGCTACTTTGGATTGCATTGAGCATCCATATCCGACAGACGAACAATACTTCAGGGACATTTTAGATGAGTGTGCGGTGCCAACAGCTAGTGGCGGATTCGAACGCATCAATTCTGAAGGAGCTCTTGCTCGTATTCTTTGCGCTAAATATGGAGTAGAATTCAGCGATGAACTGGATCTTTGTAAGCCAGTAGTCGGAACAGACCTTAGCTACCTTGATCTTGGAAAACAGATCGGAGGTGGATGGTCTGATGCCGTGCCTTTCTGCTGTGAAGATGCATGTACCAATGTAACTGTCGAATTGCTTTTGATGGATTACTGGTGTAACTGGAGTAAGTGCTGGCAGGATGTATGGGTCGAGGACAACACTCCTCCCACCGTGGTTAGCGAGCTGTATGACGTGCACTTGACATGTGCTTCGTACAAAGGTTACTATGCAGAAGCAGTCGACTTAGCTATCACTGGTGACTTCACCGCTTTGCAAACAGCCTTAGGTACATACGACAAAGTGTCAAGCAACAAGCATGGTCACTCTCCTGCTAAGACTAGTTTCCGAGTATATGAAGTAGACTGCGATTCTACTAAAAAGACCAAAGAGACTTTGGTCCAGGATGAGCACCATGGATACAAGTGGGTGACTGAAGAATATTACGAGGCCAAATACGACACGACTTATGCAACCAAATTCAATGGTCAGATCGCTGACAATTGCGGGTTGGTCTGCATTGAAGAGAAACCTTGGATTGATATAGATCATTGTGGTAATGGGACCATTGTGAGAACATTCAAGTTCGTAGGGCAATGTCAGATCGAAGGCAATGAGCATAAGTCTGATACGATCATACGGCATCAGACAATCTATATCGGCAGCAACTGTCCAATCTCAAAGGCCATGTTCGTGACTCCACATGACACAATTATTGAAGCATGTGGTCTCGAGTATGATCCTGATGGAAGCGGCAATGTCGCAGG
>CAJQNM010000840.1 GCA_905479665.1 uncultured Saprospiraceae bacterium | reverse complement strand
AACCTCCCCTCTTTCCAAATCCCCCATCAATTTTCTCTGAAAATGCAGATGCATTGGGACATCCAGTTTGAACAAAATCTGTAAAGAAAGTCTTAGGTCTATGGTATTCATCGATTAAGACATCCCCAATTCTGCCTGTTGAGATCGCTACAAGTATTTGAGTAACCCAGTCCGGATGAGCTGGACAACCCGGTATATTAATTACCGGAAGGCCTCCTTTGGAAACAAAATCTGCTCCAAGGTATCCACCTTTAGCCTTCTTTAGGAATTGCATCCCTGTTGACTCGCTAGGATTCGGCGGCACAGCAGGTATTCCACCCCAGGTAGCACAATCTCCAATGGCTACTACAAACTGTGCAGCATCAGCCAATTCTCTGACCCAGTCTTTCATAGGGCGGTCGGCGAAATAGTTCATCTTTCCACTGCCATCTGGCCCCTCGATTACAGATCCCTCAAAAACGAAGATATCCAGCTGCGTTTTTCCAGAAATACACTCTTCCAACAGGTTACCTACCTGATGACCTATTTCCAATCCAATGGTTGGATGCCAAAGAATGTTGATTCCAAAATCAACGATCAACTCTACAACCGTCGGTTCTTCGGCATTAAGAAAGGACATTGTGTTTCCACTACATGCCCCGCCTTGCAACCACAATACATTTGCCATGATTTAGGATATTAAGATATGTGCTCATTAAAAATTCTCCAAGCGTAAGGTTGCGTCATCCTTGTGCTACATCTTCCCTTACAGACCCAATATAATGTTAAAATTAGAAAGAACTACCTAAACCATAGAATATTTTGCCCAATAGGTCTTCTTTACCATAAAAAGGTAAATTTTTCTGCTCTGTAGAATTATAATCTGTCTCGATTGATCTACCTCAATAGTCCCAGTTGATCACTTTGCCGGGATCTTCCGCATGAAGTGGGCAAACCAATCGAATCTCCCGCATTCCTTTGCGGCGAACAAGCTTTTCGGTTACGGCAGTATCTTGCAGCCAGCTATCCTCTGCAAGGAATCCCATATCTGAATGATCTCCAGATCGATTTTTGAAAAGTCACAATCCAATATTCTATCTAATCTAAGGATTCCTCATCGAGATCAACTGTCGATATTCCTGCTGACCAACATTGCTGAAGAATGGCCTGAGTAATAGCCATATGGCATCCTTGTAGTGCTCAACTTCAAATGATTTGTCCATTCTGATCGCCCACTGCGTGACCCATAGATCCATGGACATCCAGATGTGATTGGCCAGTGCTTCTATTTGGTTTTCGTTGACTTTTATCAATGCTCCCCGCGAAATATTAAATTCTATTATGGTTCTCAACTGCCCTACCTGATATGCTACGTGCTGCCTATGGGTCACTCCAATTTCTTGATAGGCCCGAATGATCTCTAGCGTATCTTGATAGAAAAATATATACTGTTGTTGGAGCTGAAAAGTATACGTTAGTAAGCGGTCTATATTTTCAAATAGCGGTACTATGTTGAATTGCGCCAATAGTGCTTTTTGTTCCGTCGTCAGCTGGTGGTAGAGCCCAGTTACGATGCCTTCTTTATTATTAAAATGGTATGCAATGTTACCCACGCTGACTATGCAATCGTCAGAGATGTGCTGCAATCGCACATTAATCACCCCCTCTCTATTGAAGAGTTTAAGAGCAGATAAAAGTATCTTTTGTTTTGTAGTAACCTTAATTACCTTCAATTTGATCTATCTTCAGACCTTGAGGATAGGTACTCCCAAAGATCCAAAAAAATTTCATCGTACAGCCAATCGACCCAGCAATGGTCTTCGAGGTACACGCTTTATGTGAGTACGTTGAGCTACTTATATTCAAAAACCCACCCGCACAAATATATTAACCGTCCGTCTCAACGATATTTCATCTACAGATGCAATCTCTGGCGCATCCTGATCATCCGGGGTCGCAATAAAATAGCGACGATCTATTTGATTGGCTTGATTGTATAGATTGAAAATGGTAATCCCAGTCTTCAGTTGCCACTTCGGTTTGATGATTTGATATTGCAGGGAGAGGTCGGCACGATGATACGAGCGTAGTCGCTCCCGATTACGCTCCTGGTTATCGAGTACGTAGTAGACTTCTTCACTGTCCTGTCGCTCACGGGTTTGAATGCCCACTGGTCGGGTATAGGGTCTCCCTGAATTAAAATGAAATCCGAGAATAAACTCAAATCTTTTCCAGCGGTAGAAATTATTCCAATCGATGCGGTGTCGTTGATCTTGTGGTGGAGCAAATACCTCGCCCGCATTGAGCTCTGCAAACTGATAAACCACTTTGCTCAACGTATAGGCCAGTACACTGCGGTAGGCATTCCATTTCTTTTGCACCAGCAACTCCAGGCCACGTGCATCAGATGATCCCGGTGAGAACACCTCGTCGTCTGGCCGATCGACCTGTAGATTTAATACCGAAAGACCACGCGTATATTTTAGATAACTCTCCAGATCGATGAGCCAACCATTTTTCTGATAGGAAATGCCCAGTACGATATCTTCTGTAAGGAGGACCGGTAAGTCATCAGTCAGCGTGGTGGTGATCCAGAGGTGATTGCCTATCCCGACACCGGTATCTTCTTCCTCCAGAATGAGCGTGCTCACAAATTGCTTATAGGAGCCAGTCTGGAATTTGAAGAGGAAGAGAGATTCTACAGAAGGTCTAAATTGCAGTGCCAGCCGCGGCTCCCAAATATTCATGGGAATCTCGTTGATGCGATTTAATCGGAGACCAGTCGAGAAATAGAGACGCTCCGCAAGATTTCCAGTATAGTCAAAATAAAAAGTCGCTACCTCATTGCTTAGTTCGAGATCTTGTTTAACGATGTCCTCTTTCCAGATTTCTTCATATTCAGTTAAGAAGCCGATCGCAAAGCTTTGCAATTGCAAACCGACAGTCAAATGTTGTTCTGGACCAATTTGAAATATTTGATCAAATTGCACGTGCTCATTGTGCATCGTATTGTCGATGACTGCCCGCACCCAAAAATCTGCCGCCGCATCACCACTGTATCTCACCACCTGGCCACTCGAATAGTCGGAGGTCACCAGACTCAGTTTAGTTTGCCAACCTGGCGTCCATCGGTTGCTGGCACTGAGGTTTACTCCAAAATTTGAATTGTCAAGATTATCCTGGGTAATTTGCGTCAGGAAAGGCTGGTCAATTTCAAAATCATAAAGAAATCGATCAACCGAATTATAGAGGCTGATGCTGATTTCGTCATCCTCTTTAAATTGATAATTAAATTTCAAATTGACCTCTCCGTAGTCAAATTTCGCTCGATTTCTATTAAGGAGTTCCTTCTCCGTGATATCTCGATACTCTGCAATCCGCCCAAACTGAAAATTCTTGCGGAATAAATTCTTAAACACATTATTCTCCAATTGATCGTTGATCGAGGAGCGGACAGACAGCAGCAGGGACGCACGCTGCTTAAACAATGGCACCTGCAAATGACCGTGCAAGCTGAGTAAATTAAGTCCTACTTCACCCTCTAGTGTTTCGGGCGGTTGATTCTTATTCTGTACATCAATCACCGCAGACGCTCTTCCGCCATAGCCGGCACCAAACCCACCCTTGTGTACCCGTACATCCTGCATAATGTAGGGATTGAGCGCACTGATCATGCCAAAGAAATGGCCCAACTTATAGACCGGTATTCCGTCGATCAGCACCAGATTTTGATCGGGCGTCCCTCCCCGGATAGATAAGTTGGCCGCCGACTCATCAAACGTGGAGATGCCGGGTAGGCTCTGCAGCGAGCGCAATAGATCGGGCTCACCCCATCCGTTTTGCAAACTGAGTTGCTCTGGTCGTACGCGGTAGTATCCCTGCCCCTCCTGATAATCAATGGGTGCAATGGCCTGTTGAGAAATCAAGACATCGTCCAATTGCAAATTGGTCCCAACCAAGCCAATGGGCCTATCTGCTGCGATGTCTGAAACCGCCAAGATCTGAGTCTCGTAGCCCAATAACTGAATTGCTAGCGAATCGGTCGCACCCACTTTCGACAGGTAGAAAAAGCCTGCTTCGTCCGTGTCTGTGCCCTCTGCCCTACCAACAATAGATACGGCAGCGAATGGAACCGGCTTCTGATTTTCTATCTCGATCACCTGCCCAGTGAGTACGTCGTCTTTTTCCTCCAGCTCCACTTGGGTGATGATGTAATTTCGACCTTTTAGTTTTTTGAAGACAAACCCTGTTTCTTCTTCCAGGTAGGTAACCCATTCGCGCCGCTTTAATTTTTCCGAGGGATATTCCACATCTATTGCTTTGATCAGATCTGCATCATACGACACGTGCAGATTCACTTCCTGATGTAAAATAATGAGGAGCTCCTGCAGGGCGATGGGCTTGCCCATATTCTGCCCGAACAAATACACGGATAAAATGAAAAAGAAAAATGTTTTTGTGCCTCTGGCCAAAGTCTATTGGTATAATCTAATTTGCTCCGTTCCTTGCTCTACCTTTAAATCCAGCGTCTCCGTGAGCACAGCAAGTGCAGCAGAAAGATCACTGCCATCCAAATATCCCCCAAAATTCCTTGCCACGGCATCATCCACTACAATTGTCACCGCAAAATGCTCACTGAGCAACTTTCCAACCTCCTGCACAGGTGTCGAGCGTAAATAAAAACTCCCATCCACCCAAACGGGCTGAT
>CAJQNM010000839.1 GCA_905479665.1 uncultured Saprospiraceae bacterium | reverse complement strand
ATATAAGTGCATTATTTCATGAGCAGTTATATCATCTATTTCATTGATGCCCCAACCACCCCAATTGTTGCGATTTGCTAGGGTTAAGCGACCACCACCTGCATAGGCATGCCAATCGGTAGCATACGGCGTTACAAATATGACAACAGCATGACTTGAACGATTGCTGACTCTCATGTCCTCTCGGTATTCGGCAACTGCAGCCCATTCCTCCGAGTAGGTATTCCCCTCAAAATCGAGCTGACCCATTGCTGGATTCCTCCAGTAAGACTCCGGGCTTTCGTCGGTACCATCCCCTACATCAATGCGCACGCTTTGCCAGTCAATGACAAAAGATAAATTCGCTGCTGATGGAGACTGCTCCACCATCCACTCAAGACCGTCACAAATTCGGGCTTCCAAGGTGTTTCTTTCTGAACTACTAAACCGGGGTCCGGCAGCGTCTGCTGCTTCAACAAAAACAATTCCGACACTATTTTCACCTTCCAATTTCCAACAGCTAGGTTCTGAAAAAAGATCTCTCCAAAACGTATCCGGAATTTCTAAGATGATGTCCCAGTATGCAGGGTGCATCTTGTACAACGTCCTACTAATATGGTATGCCCAAGTGGGGTTCTTTAGTTTGGTCCTCAATCTTGCTTCAAGTGCAATAAATTCAGTAGCATCCAATTTTCGCTTACGCCCTTCTGCCTTTTTTATTAGATCTTTCTCCGATTCTATTTTGAGATAGTCTAGGATTTTGGGCTTTACATCTTCGGGATCAAGTAAGCTGAAAGGTGCTGAGTTATCCCTATTTTTGTCATTCCACTTTATCCCATCTCCTCTAAAGTCTTTCTTTACTTTTTCATTATATACGTGCGAGTTGCTATAGTTCCACCACTTGACGATAGAGTGATATTCGCGATCTAACTTCTCGATGGTCTCGGCACCGATCAGATTGGTGGAAATAAGTAGAAAGAAATCGCTGTTTTGGATTGCATCTATTTGGTCATCATTTGCCCGAGCGACCAGTGCCAGGTTGTCGTGAATTGTTAGGATAGTGGCTCCTACCTCTTGTAGGGTCTTCTTTGCCCACTCGATGCTTTTCTTTGAATTTAGGATAAAGATGTGCTTTCTCTCTTTCATGGTAGATCTATTAGATTGATGCATCAAATGACTGGTGCGAGAATTAGAATTCTACTTCATAGTCTAAGGTAGGGCATCAAACGTTACCCACCCTGATTCGGTTCTCTACATCGTACTTGAGATTCGTCTGCAATCTGAATCACTCAGAGCTCAGTCCTTGGTTTGATGAAGATACTCCTTCAGTATTCTGATGCGATCTGATGCAAAAGCTAATTCGTCAGGCCGCAGGGATTTATACTTGATACACATTCTGTACTGAGCCAGTGCAATGGACTTGTCTTTGTAATATTGCTCACTGAGTTGTGCCTTTTGAAAAAGATAGCTTGGATCTCCGACATATTCCCAAGCTTCACCGTATGCAATAATCGCTTCCTTGGCATTGCCCTCTTTTTTGAATTGTCGTGCCAGCCCCGCATAGTATTTTCCAATGTTTCCGGAGATTCCCTTTTGAATGGCTTCTTCGTAATGATGGATAGATCTCTCACTATTGTTCTTCTTCTGATATGCCAGAGCCAGGTAAAAGTGGGTATGCTCTGATTCTTCCTGATAGAGAAGATTTTCCAGCACATGAATAGATTTATCCAGAGAATCTAATTGCAAAAGCCCGTATCCAAGCATCTTTTGATAAAATGGATTTAGGTCAATCCATCCGCGAGTCTTTTCCAGAAAATATACCGATTGGGCATAGTCTTTTATAGCGTACTGGCAGCGTGCCTTGGCTAGTATCAATTGAAAATTATTGGAATCCAGCTGCATTCCTAAATTTGTCAGACTATCGGCTAACCGCCAATTTTTATCTCGAAATGCCAAATCTGTAAGGCTTAATAGGATGGAGATATCTTGTGCATTGAGTGTTCGTGCTTGCCAGAATAACTCATCCGCCAATCGTAATAAATTGGCTTTTACATGGGCTTGGGCCAAATTCTTTACATACGTAGAATTTTGATCATCTTTCTTGACCAGACGTCGATAATGTTTAATCGCCTTCGGCATATTAAACTCCTGGTCATAGATTGATGCAAGCGAAATATTTCCGGCTGTATGAAAGGTATCTTGTTTAAGATATCCTTCTATGGTTTCTTTTGCCTGGCGCCATTGGCCCAATCGATAGAAGCAACTTCCCAATGCTACCTGTTGACTAAAAGAGGAATCCTGCTGCTGGAGTAAGGTCAAGGCAGATTGATAGTCCTGCTTTATCAACAGCTGTTCAATTTCCTGACTGTCTTGACCGTTCGTCAGCGCGATTTGAAACACCGCGGCAAGGAAGCACAGTACTAGTTGTTGTCTATTTCCCACATCTAGGATAGATGAGGGGAAATGTCAAAAAGGTGGTTTTCACTGAATAATTCTCCAGTCGGCACTCTACTTAAAACCCGCCTTCGTCTCCTCCACCTTCATAATCTCCTCCCCCTCCTCGGCGTCTTTGCTTCTTCTGGTTTATCCGATAACTAAATGAGGCTGAAATACTTCGATTGCGTCGTTGATAGAACGACTCTGCATAAAGATCTGCAGTATCAGTGATGTAGTTGTATACCCGTGTAAAGAAGATATCTCGAACATTGATGGAAAAGGTGGCATTGTTGTTCTTCAGTAAATCCTTACTAAATGCCAGATCGACACCGCCGCTGCCAAGTCGCCGACCTTGAGTTGTTTTGGAAGGAGCACGGTAGTCTGCTCTCAGTTGTATATCAGCATTCTTCCAGAAACTAAAACGTGCATTGAAACGTGAGGTCATGCTAAGGGCCTCTGCCGAAAGTACTTGATCCTGAAACACTCCTTCGGTGACGCTTCGGTACAAATTGGCGCTAAGGTCAAATCGCACGGCTTTACTGACATCAGCGGTAGTCGTCAGCTCTACCCCTATTGCATCTTCGGTCGCGAGGTTTTCTGGTCTGGTAAATGTCGTCCCATCTTCCTCGCCTGCCGTGGTAATGCGCTCAATCACACCCGTGGTATGGCGGTAATATACACTTGAGCCAAAGGTGACATTGTCAAGGTAGCGTAGATACCCCAACTCGTAGGAATCGGTAAATTCCGGATCTAGATTTGGATTTCCGCCCCAGATGCGGCGGTCATTGGAGAAAGTGAAAAACGGATTCAGGTACCAGAAGCGAGGTCGAGAAATACGTGAACTGTAACTCAGCTGGAGCGAATTGCCCGCATTAAATTCATAATTAAGATGACCACTTGGAAATAAGTTTGTGTAGGTGCGTGGATTTATCTCATTGGTACCCAACAGCTCGGTGGTCACATCAGAATGCTCAAGACGCAAACCGATTTGATAGGACCACTTATCCAATTTATCACCAAAGATTGCATAGGCTGCGTAAATATCCTCGTTGTATACAAAGTTGTTCGTGAAGCGTGGGATTTTACTCCAAATGCCATCTTGAAATTCCTCTAAGAAGTAATCATTGCCAATATCTCGCAAACTCACTCGTGACCCGAGCTCGAATTTTCGATCCTTGGTAAACGGATGAACATAGTCCACTTGAAAAAGTAGATTTTCGGAGGTCTCATCATTTTCAGAGCGTTGGTTCACATCTTCTCGTCCACTAGACGAACCATCCGCATTGAAATATTCATTCACTAAATCGGCAACTTCTAGTTCAGAGCTGTTTTGATACTGCACTAGTGCAGTTAATTTTTGGCCCTCTTGATCAAAAGAGTGCTCATAGCGTAAATCGTATTCGAGGTTTGGTTCCGTTTCATCCTCCTCTTGGGAGCGGGTCGAGATTTGACGTAAAACACGATCCGCATCAAAATCTTTAAATGTGGTGACAGAGTTGCTGAAGTCTTTGCCGTAGCGATAAGATATGGATCCGGTCAGTACGTCCTTGTCGGTTATATTCAAATCCATTCCGGCTCTGACGCTATGTGACACACCACCTCTGTTGCGCTCTCCCCTTTGCTCATTAAAAGGAAACTCAATGGGTCGCAAGAATTGTTGATCGGTCGAAGACAATCCAGGTCCAGTTCGATTTCTAAAACCATAGTTTAAGAAATAATTAATCTTTTTCTTGCGGGCATTCAGATTGACCGAGAGGCCATAATTTTTTGGAACACCCGCCGTAATATCGATCGAGCCATTTACACCTGAACGCTTGTCCTTTACCAAGACGATGTTTATTATTCCAGTGGTCCCTTCTGCCTCATAGCGTGCAGAGGCATTCGTGATAATTTCTACTTTTTCAATCATGTTGGCAGGGAGCGATTTCAACCCATCTGAATCACCGATGCCTACCAGACCAGAAGGTTTTCCATCGACCAGGATTCGTACATTGTTGCTTCCCCTTAGCGATACCTCGCCCTCCGCATCCACGGTCACGGATGGAATATTATCCAGGATGTCATCTGCTGCGCCTCCACGGTTGGCCAGGTCTTTTCCGACATTAAAAACACGCTTGTCCAGGCTGAACTGCAGCTCACTTTTCTCGGCACGAACTTCTACTTCCTGAAGAAGTTCGGCAGAGGGTCCAAGCTCAATTTTACCGAGGTCAAATTTTTTGTTGCTAGGAGTGAGTGCCAAAGCTGGCAGCATCTTACTTTCGTAGGCAAGAAATTCAACCTTTAC
>CAJQNM010000838.1 GCA_905479665.1 uncultured Saprospiraceae bacterium | reverse complement strand
TTGTTTTGTGCCGGTAAAAGGGAGGACCAGCAAAGCAGCAAAGCAAGGGCAAGCAATTTCATTTCAAAATATTTAGCAGTAAGATATGTGAAATCACAAAACCAACCGCCTCCTAGACAGGACTCCGGCAAACGCCACGATCATAAGCGAGAGTGCAAGTGAGGCAAGGAGACCCCACCCAGCCTGTGCTGAACCACAGTGAGTGAAAGCCATTGACCCAATCAAGAGCACCATGGTGATCGCTCACATGATATCGATCGATCGAAGACGAGACCAATCTTGGCTGCTTTATTTTATTTTTTGGGGATCTCGGCCACTTCAGCAGAAAGTGTTTTGAAGCAATTTACTTGAGTCTGTAATTTTTCCGAAGCACTTTCGGGACTGTGGTAGGCATCAATAAAAGATTTGGCATCTGTCCAGATCGTCTGCATCAGACCACGATAGCGTTGTGCCAGCACGCCATTGCTGCTTTCTTGAAAACCTACAAATTGGGCAACTTGTTGCTTTGCTACGGACGAATTGTTCCACGGACAAGTGATGACGTTAAATCCTTTTAAGGCAAAATAAGCGGCGGTGGGTTCAGCTCTGTCGTAGTGCCAATCACAAATCACGACATCATTTGGAATGAGATCGATCGCTGTATGTGTTTGATTTCCAGCGGCCTCCCAAATACCCAGACCTGTGGTATTGCCATCGAGTAGACGATCACCCCAGATCCAAAGTTGTTGATCCCGGGTGTGGAGATGATTGCGGATTCGTCGCACCTCGTCGGCAAATAGGACCGCTGGATCCAGACCATGACAACGTGGGCATTTTTCATCCGCCAGGTAGAATACCTCATCCATGCCTGCATGGAAGGCCGTTGCAGAGAAAGCCTCCATGATCTCATCCACAAGTGCAAAAACTACCTCATGCACCCTGGGATGCAAAGGGCAATAGCTCTTGCAGTAGAGGCCGTCTTCGTTGGGCCACTCATAATTTTCAGGGAGTTGAACATGAGGCGTCTCATCAAATTCTGGATAGACACTGAGAAGTTTGGAATGGGTAGAATGCCACGATTGATGTCCCAGCAAGTTAATCTGGGGAATCAGCGCAATGCCATTTTCCTGGCTGGAAAGCACCAACTTCTGAACCATCTCCCTTGTGAGGGGATTGGCCGAGCGTAATTCTGGATGAGATTCATACGCATAGTTATAATCCACCCGCAAGACCAGTACATTAACACCAGCTGGTGCCAAGACATCATTCATAAAGGTGAGAAAAGCATTGATGCCCTCTGGGGCAGGAGCTTTAATACTCAGACCCATGATGATGCCCGTAGGTAGATTTTTTTCGCATGCTGCGAGCGCCGGGCTAGCTTTGGTCAGTGGGGTGAGAAGAAGGAGGAGGACCGTTAATTTTAACTTCATGGAATTTATACCTATACCAACTTATACCACAAAGTAGGGAACCACCGGAAGACTGACCCAATAGTTTTAGTGATCAAGCCTAACATGCCCACTCGCCAATCAGGCAGGGCTTTGTAACGATGTATGAGATTTAAAGACATCAGAATTACCAATGATTGATGGGTCGGTCTACTACAAATCTTGTAGACCTTGTCTCCTTGCCTGAAGCCTGAAATTCTGGCTACCTTAGTGCCAATGGATCTGCGCCTATTACTGCCAATTATTATCTCCTCGTGCTTGCTGACATGCACCAAAGCAGAATTTAATCCTACCTATCAAGTAAATGAAGAATTTGCTCACGAAGTGCAATCTTTTTTCGAGGAAGCGTCAAGTCGTGGAATATCAGTCGATACAACAAATCTTATCCTTGATTTTGATGAGAGTTTAAGCAATGTCACGTGTGGAGAATGTAATTCTTTTAATAATGCCGGCACTCAGAGGCGTGTTGGAATTAATCCCAATCTGCATTGTTGGGACAACCAGTTCGAAAAAGAGGCTCTGATTTTTCACGAACTCGGACATTGCCTGCTCGGGCGGGTTCACGTGAGTGATACCCTGCCCAATGGCGAGCCCAAGAGCCTTATGGTGAGCAGTAATGTGTCCTTGTATTCTCCTTGCAAATACGTCTTCGGCCAAGTGATTGATTGCAACAATGTGCACAAACGGGACTATTATATCGACGAGCTTTTTGCTTCGGAAACACCGGTGCCTACATGGGCCTATGAATAGCCTCTATCTTCCCTCAATGGCGCGAAATGCACTTTTGCCAGCAGTAATCTGTGGTCTACTGACCCTGCTGGCATGCAGAACGGATGTGCCAACCATCACTCCACTGGAGAATCCAAGTGAGTCTGGATGTTGCGCACGCCTCGTGCCAACCATCGATGATCGCCAACTCATGAGCTGGATACATTATGTCGATGATACCACCGATGCACTGATGTTTGCTTCCTTGCAAGGGTCTAGGTGGTCTGATCCTGTCGAAGTGCGACGTGGTTCCAATTGGTTTGTCAACTGGGCCGATTTTCCAAGTGTTGGGGCATATCCTGAAGGAGATAAACTGTCGTTGCATTGGCTGGAGATGAGCGGCCCACAAACATTCGACTACGAGATTCGCATGGTGCAAAGCGCAGATGGTGGCCAGACCTGGGGGGAAGATTTTGTATTGCATCAAGATGGTGTGCAAGCAGAACATGGCTTCGTGTCACAGACTCCCGTCAGTGACGACCGTATGTTTGCCAGCTGGCTGGATGGGCGAAGAACCAAAAGCCCCGAAGATTCTGATCATGGCCACGATCATGGACATGGTGCGGGCGACATGATGTTGCGTGGTGCCATTTTTACCCCTGATAATCGGGTCTTGCATGAGTGGCGTCTGGATGACCGGGTCTGCGATTGTTGCGGTACAGCGTCAGCACTGACCGATCGTGGCTTGGTGGTCGCCTATCGAGATCGATCGGAAGAAGAGGTGCGTGATATCGCCGTGGTGTACCAAAAAGGACACGAATGGTCGAAGCCCTATATTCCCCATCCAGATCATTGGAAGATTGCTGGCTGTCCTGTGAATGGTCCTGCACTCGATGCCATCGGTGACGAGGTAGTTCTGGCGTGGTATGGACATCGTGACGATCTTGCTCAAGTGCGAGTCACTTTTTCGAACGATGCTGCTCGTTCGTTTGGATCGTCATTTCGGATCGATCAGGGTGAGCCATTGGGAAGGGCAGATGTTGCCATGCTTTCAGATGGTCGTGCCATGGTTGTGTGGCTGGAGAAAGATGCTGAAAAGGCCGCACTGATGGCCGCAATAATCCAGCCAGATGGTACAATCATCCATCTAATCAAGGTGGCAAATACCACGGCATCTCGCGGGAGTGGTTTTCCTACGCTCAGTATCCGTTCGGGCGGAGCGCTGGTGGCATGGACCGATAATTCGGATCCGAGCGCTGGTATTTTGACGGCATTGGTGGGATTTCCATAATGGCTTTCCGTAGGTGCTGGAGCGATCCGTTGTAAATTAATGTTGGCATTTAAGCATCTATATCGGTCATTTAACATTATATTACAGAAACTGATAACAAAACAAAACTTAAAACAATGGTAGCATTAATTATTCAATTAGTGAGTGGAGCACTTGGTGGTAACCTTGCAGGTAGCCTTCTGAAAAATTTATCCCTAGGTACGCTCGGCAATTCGATTGCAGGTATTTTAGGTGGTGGACTAGGAGGTCAAATCCTCGGTATGCTGGGCCTAGGCATGGGCGGTGGTGAAGAAGCCATGGACATCGGCAACATTGTAGGCAACCTTGCGGGAGGAGGAGTCGGCGGTGGCGTTGTGATGGCTGTCGTAGGTCTTATTAAAAACGCGATGAATAAGGGAGCGTAATTCATCACATTCATAAATGGCTTACTTGGGGAGGTATTTACCTCCTCTTTTTTATGCAATAATGCCAATGTTGCTTTGGCCTCCTGGACTCAGTTTCGCTGATATGGCATTTAGTATTTCTTTGGTTATAGTAATTACGTTTCCAAAAAATATTCGGAATATTAGATGACCTCGATCTTTATTGTTCCAAGCCCAACGCAAGCGAAACTGTCTAGCATTTGGCGATAATAAAATGCCCCCGACAGATGCTCAGGTTTCAAAACTGAGCACCGGGTACATATTCCTCCTAATTTTCCATCTTTGTCAGGACAGTGAGTAAGACAGACTATTGCAAGTTCTAATTTTCGTGACGACCACATTTCGTGCCGTTGCAATGGCCGTGGTTTTTGTCGGGTGCTTGTTATCATGCAAGGCTGGCAAAAAGACCGAACTGCTCTGGACTCAAACCTTCCATCAAATCGGATCGCAATCCTCTCCAAGGCTTACGGATCTCAATGCTGACGGAACGCTCGATGTCGTGATGGGAGCTTGTCGTGCCGAAATGGACTCGGTAGACCAAGGTGTACTGGCGCTCGATGGAGTGGACGGGTCATTGCTCTGGCAGGTGACTGCTCCCGCAAGTGTGGTAGGGTCGGCCACTTTTCTTGACATCACTAAAGACGGTATCGATGATGTTTTTATCGGTGGGCGCAACATGTTTTTGGCAGCAATCAATGGAGCCACGGGAGAAGTGCTCTGGCAGTACCAGCCAGATCTGGAGCACCCTGTCCGAAAATACGCGCATTACAATTTTTACAATTCGACGTTGGTTCCAGATCAGAATAGGGATGGTCTGGAAGATCTCTTGATTGTCAATGGAGGGAATTGGGATGCTGCGCCTGGTTCTACAACTGATCGGTTTCCGGGCGTGCTGATGCTCTTTAGTTCAGCCGATGGGGAAGTAATCGCCGCTGATACGATGCCGGATGGCAAAGAGTCTTATATGTCACCTGTGATTTTTCAGCAGCCCGACGACGTTGCAATCGAGGTGATTTTTGGCACTGGAGGTGAAACCGTAGCCGGGCATCTTTATCATACCACACTCGAAGCTTTGCTGCAAAACGATATCTCGCAGGCAGATAGACTCGTGAGCGCAGAGCATGGTTTTATCGCCCCGCCCGTCATCGCAGATCTCAATGCCGATGGCTACTATGATATCATAGCTGCTTCGCATGACAGTAAGATTATCGCCATCGATGGTCGCAGTAGAGCCGAAATCTGGTCGAAGAATTTTCCTGGCATGGAGTCCAGTAACAGTTTTGCTGTCGGCTATTTTAATGGCGACGATATTCCCGATGTATGCACGGCCATGAGCAAAGGCACCTGGCCACATTATTCGTGCGCTCTGCATGTGATGCTTGATGGCAAGGATGGAGAAGTGCAGTGGACTGATTCGTCAAGCTGCTTTTCGCTGACTACACCAGTCGCGGCAGACCTGACTGGCAATGGTCGGCATGAGATACTCCTGAGTAAAAATATCTATGATTGCTCGATTCGCTTCAGTCCTGATACGCTTGCCCCTACCGAAATGGCGAATGAACTAGTGGTGGTTGATTTTCAAACCGGCGCAACTCAGGTTATCGATCATACCAATCGCTTTATGAACATATTTTCTACCCCTTGGGTCGGAGATATTGACGAAGATGGATACCTTGATATCATCTATCCACAATACTACAATCCGACCGATATCAGACGTTTTTTGGGTATGCAAATGAAAAGAATCAGTACCTCAAAACTCGTACCTGGCATGGCAGGGTGGAGTGGATACCAGGGAAATCAGGGCAAGAGTATTTTTCCCATGGATGCGAGATGAGCTGAGAAGGAAGATTTGAGGGGATTTGGGTGCTGGTCACCATCTACAGCAACAGTGAAACGTGTAAATTATTGACTGACAGATGATTGTGTGAAATATGTTTGGTATGAGATGCACGATGAGTACAACTAAGAGTTGCTCATTGCTCAGAAAATACAAGCCTTTGGGCAGTTTGCGATAACTGCGAAGGATCGTATTTATCAGATTTGATCAATTCTAACACACTAAATCACTTGTCATGAAAGAGAGCAAATCGAAAAGTGCCCGTATCAACCATCACACTACTGATACCGAGACCAATAGAATCGTGCTTTCGCAGCGAGAATTTCAAATTCTAGAGTACATTTCGTTTGGCTATACGGGGAGGGATATTGCAGATCGACTCTACGTAAGTCCCCATACAGTCATTTCTCATCGACGCAACTTGCTGGACAAATTTCAAGCCACGACTTCCGCTTGTCTCGTACGTAGAGCCTTCGAATTTGGAGTGCTTACCCTGAGCGCTCATGTAGCCTGATCAGCTACTTAAAACTTTTTTAGTCACATCAATCAAGGTTAAAATGAAATCACTACAATTTAATCATATTCAAATCATGCCTTCCCATTTGTCTCGGAAGGTGATGTACACAAGCTTGATCCTCGTACTGACTTTTTTTGCAGTCTCCGAAGTATTTGCCCAGGATTTAATTGAACGCACACAGCAAGGGATTGATAACAGCGACGAATCGGAAGAACCCAATGCCCTGGCTCGCAAGGTCTCGTCCGCGATTTCAAACGCTCGATCGCACCAAGAGGTCTCTCTTTTTAGCATGGCTCCAGCATCAAGATCATCACAGCGCTCTGGCGAAAACTCTGCCGTGCTGCTTGAGATTGATCAAAGGGCGTTAAGCCAACTGGCACAAAATCCGCAAAAATCTTTTGCCATGACCATCCCGGTCGACGAAAAATCCTCCCTTCGCATCAATCTGATCCAGCATAAACTTTTTGCTGACGGCTTCGAAGTGATTACCAGCGGTCCAGGAGATGTCGGTCAGGACAAGCTTGGCTCTTTCTATCACGGCACGCTCCACGGGGATCCAACCTCGACCGTAGCACTGAGTGTTTTTGAAGACCGGGTAGATATTTTCCTATCGGATGGCCAGGGATATTATCAAGTGAGCCAGGAAGAAAGCTCCAACTACCGATTTCACAATGCGGATGTCGCAGAAGACTTTGGCTCATGGAAATGCCAAAATGATCATCGGCATGCGGGCAAAGGCGATATTAAAATAGATCATGAAAAATCACTCGGGCGATCAGCGATGATGGGTTGTGTGCCCGTTTATATCGAGGCAGACTTTTCCGTTTTTCAACAGGAGGGAGCAAATGCAACTCC
>CAJQNM010000837.1 GCA_905479665.1 uncultured Saprospiraceae bacterium | reverse complement strand
GAGGTTGGTGAGGCGATTGAGATGATAAAGCAACGTGGTGATTACGATAACACCGTCATTATTATTTGTGGTGATAATGGCTGGATGATGCCGCGAGGGCTGGCAAACTTATATGACTTTGGCACGAGAGTACCTTTCATTATTTCTTGGCCCTTCACATATCCGGGAAATCGGGTAGTTGAAGATCTGGTTAGTCTCAACGATATTGCTGCGACGATCGTCGATATAGCAGGTTTTGACATTCCTGTTGAGTACACGGCTAGTTCTTTAAGGCCCATACTTGAATCCGATCAAGCGGGGACCACCGATCATGCCAGGCCTTTTGTCTACATGGCAAGAGAACGGCACGCACTCTGTAGAGCAGGAGGTCTTGGCTATCCAGGGCGAGCTATTCGAAACAAGGATTTTCTTTTCATCCAGAATCTTGAGCCTGACCGATGGCCCGCGGGAGATCCTCCATTGTTCGGAGATATCGACCTGCATATGATGCACAATCGGTGCCCAACCAAGGAATATTTGATGCAATACAAAAATGATCCGGACGTCGAGCCTCTATACCGCCAGGCTTTTATGAAGCGACCCTCCGAGGAGCTTTTTGATTTGCGATCAGACCCATATCAAATGATAAATGTAGCGGATCTCGCAGCCTTCTCTAAAGTGAAAAGTGAACTGAAAGATGCCCTTGAGAAGTATTTAATTGAGACTCGCGATCCCAGAATGATTGGCGGATCGGTCATTTGGGACACAGTGAGATATCAGAAGGAAAAGGACTGGGTAGGAACACCGAGTGAGGAGATGCGGCAAAAATTTGGCTTCGAGAAGGAGTACCACTATCGCTGAGAAAAGAGAGTTCTAGGTCATTTCAGCTTTGGTCTCATCTCTTTGAAACCAGGCCACATACTTGATATTTTTGTTGACTCTATTGCCCAATCTTTGCGCTGGCGAGGGCATTCCATTTATCGATAAAACGTACGGCCGCTTGAACCATTTGCTCCGTGGCTTCTCTCCCTCTTTCTACCGTCGACTCCTTGGGATCGCGCTCACCCCAAACTCCGCTCGAGCTCATTTCTGCTGAGGAAGTCGATTTTCCAGTTTCTTCTGCTTTGAGCCCTTCGGCCAGGAATAGCATCTTGGCGGTAGGCTCCTCATTGATGACTTCAGGGAGCATGAGCTTGAGATGCTCAGGTAAATTCAGTGTAGTCGGTGGAAGGGCCTTTTCTAGCTGGACCAAAGCAGGCATCAGGTAAAGTGAATTGGAAGTCTCTCCCGTGCCGGCATGTCGATCCAGTACCTTACCTCTTGTATTATTCGTCACCTTGTTAAATGGCTGAATGGCCTGGCTAAAGCTCACGGCCACACCTCCGGTGGTCTGATTTATTTGATCTACCAGCAAAGTGGAAATAGCCCTATTCCCGCCATGTGCATTCATAATAATAAATCGATTGAATCCGTGGGCAATTAGACTCTTGACCGCTTCCATGTGGACCTGTAAAATTAAATGCGCACTGAGGGATATAGTGCCTGCAAATCCCATGTGATAGGGAGACTGACCGACCATCATGATCGGAGCAACCAGGATGTCCCTTTCTTGGGCTATGAGCTTACATCTTTCTATGCCATTGATAATATCTGTGCCGATGGGGAGATGTGCACCATGTTGCTCCAGAGCCCCGATGGGAATAATGACAAGATCAGATTTTGTCAAAAAGTCTTTGACTTCTGGGACCGTCATGTGTGGTAAATAATTCTTTATTTTTTGCTCATTCCAAAGAGGATTTGTCTGGGCCGTCAAATCGCCTATCAATAGACTCAGAAGTATCAATGTGTAACTGTGTATTTCCTTATGCATCGGTCAGCCGGATTTATTCTTTTAGTGAGATGGTCTGTAGATGAGTGGGTACGATGATTTTTGTCGCAGGCGAAGCAGCACGGACTTCTTCGACAAAGGGATTAATTTTCATCTCTACGGCTCTTTCCTGAGAAAAACCATATGGAATTCTAAAATTATCCCAATGAACCGGGATTACGATCTTGGGATATCCAGTGGCTTTGAGAAGTCGCTCGGTGTATTTATAGATCTCATTTCGAGAAAAATTTACGCCTGCCAAAAGGACGTCGGGCTGCAGTCCCTCAATCTCTTTTTCTATGTAGTTCATCGACCCCATGGTCAACACTTCATGTGAAATAAATCGAATCAAATACATAAAGGAACCACCCTCGACGAAATCCCCAATTGTGAGTGGCGCCTCGAGGTCCGCAGGAAGCTCCCGTCCGTCAAAGTATAATTTCTGATTTAGAGCTGAATGCAGCGATGGAATAACCCGCACTGAAAATTCTTCAAACTGGTAGTCTTCGCCGCCTTTGATGGTATAGAGCTGCTCTTCCGGGATGCCATACAATGCTAATATTTTAGTTGTAGTCTCAGAACCGACAACTTTTGCACCTGTCTTTCTTGCGATATAGGGCACATCTGAGAGGTGGTCAAAATGGGAGTGATGCACAAGAATATAGTCCACTTTTGAAACAATGCTGTCGATCAATGCAGTGTCCGATTGAAAGTAGTCGGTGCGTGAATACGGACGTCTCGTGTCATTGGGACTAATGCTGGGCCCTCGTCCTAATTTTATTCTCGAAATGTATGGATCCACGAGGATGGTAAGGTCGCCTTCGATCATTTCCCAGCCTGCCGTACCTAGGTAAGTGAGGTCAAGTTTAGTGCTGTCCTGACCCGAGAGACCAAATGCTATTGTCAGGAAAGAAAGAAGGAGGGGAAGTCGAACTTTACACATTTTATTCATTATATATTTCAACGACAAGTTCAATTTCGACAGCCTGTCCTCTCGGCAGTGATGCCATACCCACAGCAGCTCTGGCATGCCTCCCTCGCTCGCCAAAGACCTCCACCATCAAATCTGAAAACCCATTGATGACTTTGGGCTGATCGATAAATGACGGGTCTGAATTGACCATGCCCAAAACCTTGACGATTCGTTTCACTCTGTTTAGATTACCCAACATGGCCTTGAGCACCGAGAGCTGATTGATGGCAGTCAAGCGTGCACCTTCGTACCCTTGCTCTATCGACACCCCGGCCCCAACCTTGCCCGTAATTTCCGTGCCGTCGGCCCTACGTGGACCTTTACCGGCCAAGAAAATGAGATTGCCCGCCTGCACTCCATTGACGTAATTTGCGACTGGCTGTGGCGGAGTAGGCAATACGATACCAAGCTCTGCAAGTTTGGCCTCTGGGTTGTAGTTTGTGGGAGGAACAGCAAGCTTTGATGTGGTACTGCAACTCGACAGTAAAATGGCCATCGTTGCGACCATTATGAGGGTCAGGTATTTATTGTGCATTTTCTAATTTTAATAAGTGAGTCATATGGTAGCAGTACAAAAGCCTCCTATTCTTTTTCCAAATTAAAATAATAGTGGTTCAAATGATCTGAATTACTTTCAATAATATCCAATCTTTCGTCGCCATTCAGATCTTCAAGCCACACATCATAGGTCCTTCGGGGTTCGTCACTAATTATAATTTCAGTCCAAGCTTGACTGCCATCAGTACTGATGAAAACAAAATTGGGTTGAGCAGAATTTCCTACAACAATATCGGACATACCATCTCCATTGAGATCGCCTACGGCCAGTGCATAGGTGTCTGAGTCACTGGAGTCGATCGTGACTTGCCTGGAAAAATCAAGCCCCACGGAGCCAAAATAGGCAACATTTGGCTCACCAATATTGGCTGTGGCGATGTCTAGATACCCATCATTATCTAAGTCGATGACTGCGATCGATCGGGTATTGTCACTACCTGTACCATAGGGTATCTCTTCTGAAAAATTAATATCTCCGTCATTGAGATAAATATAATTTGGTTGGTTATCTCTATTGGCCAAAATTAAATCGATGTCTCCATCTCGATCCATGTCCAAAGCCCCCACATCAATGGTTGAATCATCTTTCGTACCAAATCCTAGTGTGGCGGAAAAATTTCCATGGCCATCATTGAGGCAGATTTCATTTTCTCGGCCACGGTTAGTGATCAGGATATCAACATCACCATCGAGGTCGATGTCTACGCAGGTGAGATTTCTTGTGGGTGATGCATCGTCACCGAATTTTGACGCTTTTACAAAATGTCCAGTTCCATCATTCAGGAAGAGCGCATTTGGTGCTCGGTCATTGCCGACAGCGATGTCGAGGTTTCCATCTCCATCAAAGTCTGCCGTCTCTGCTGCATAGCTTGTTGCTTT
>CAJQNM010000836.1 GCA_905479665.1 uncultured Saprospiraceae bacterium | reverse complement strand
AATGAGGGAATCGAAGTGATGTTGGTCGTCACTCCGATCGAGACAAGTACGGTGAACTGGACGACTGCGCTTAATTTCTCTTCGAATAAACAAGTTGTTGAGACACTCGCGCCTGGGCTGGATGAATTGGCACTCACCAGTGGTTTTAGTGGGCTCTCGGTACGAGCAGAACCGGGTCAGCCTTTTGGACTTTACGGTGCTGGTTGGCTCCGAAGCCCCGACGGTGATATTGTCATTAATCCTACGACAGGACTGCGTGAGCGGGGTGGGCGCACACGCTTGGGTGACATTTACCCAGATTGGCAGTTAGGAATTGATAATACGGTCTCCATCGGAAATCTCTCTATCGGAGTCTTGTTTGACATAAGCCATGGAGGGCGGGTATTTTCTCGCACTGTTTCGTCTCTGCGTGGGCTGGGACTTGCCGAAGAAACACTTGAAAATCGCGGACAATTATTTATTGATCAAGGTGTGCTCGCCACGAACAATGACGATGGTTCGGTCACCTATGCCACGAACAATGTGCCCGTCCGATCGATGCAAGATTTCTGGTCCAACTACACGAACAATAGCAATACGGAAGGCAGTGTTTTTGATGCATCTTATGTAAAGTTAAGGGAGCTTACCGTGAGCTACGCGTTGCCAAAGTCTGTGCTGGGAAACTCTTTCGTCAAGGCATTGTCGATTGGTATCGAGGGTCGCAATTTATGGCTGATCGATAGCAATGTACCACACATTGATCCTGAAGCTAGTTTTTTCGGGCCTAGTCTGCAGGGTGGTGCAGCCAATGTGGAATTTTGGAGTATTCCCTCAGCGCGGACAATCGGAGGGAATATTAAAGTGACCTTTTAATTAATAAAGCAATGAATAATCGAATAAATATAAAATTAGGCGCGCTGCTTTTAATTTTCTTGATGTTGAGTTGTGGAAAAGAGAGCGAGTTTCTAAATGTGAATGAAGACCCCAACCGTTCTGCCTCAGCTGAGCCCGGGCCGATCTTTACCAGTGTCCTTACCGGCTACGCCACCAATCGAGTGATCGATTTAGGTCCCGCAGTTTCTACTGCAGGTCAAATGTGGTCTGGTGGAGGATCGCTGGGTGCGGGTGTTTTCACGAATCCGGAGCAGTACAATTTTAGTACTAATACCACAGGAAATACCTGGCGAACCTACTATCGAGATATCCAGAAAGACCTGAAATTGGCCATACGAAATGCAGAAGCAGCCGGACTGACAAATGCTATTGCACAATGTGAGATATTTTCGGCATTGACCTATTGGTCCACCACAGTTTTGTGGGAAGACGTACCGTTTACGCAGGCCGTCGATGTCGATTTTTCGGTGCCAGAAATAGGATCGCTAAATCCCGAATTTGATGCACAGCAACAAGTCTTGCAGGGGGTAGTAGATATTTTAGATCAGGCGTTGGCACGTATAGATGGTGCTCCAACTGCAATCACATCGAATGACTTGATCTATGGCGGAAATATGGATAATTGGCGGAAATTTGCAAAATCATTAAAGCTCCGCACATTAATTTTAATGGTGGATGCTGATCCTTCAGTGGCAAGTGCGATTGGATCGTTGATTGCCGAGGGAGATATGATTTCTTCCCCAGCAGAAGTGGCCGCGTTTCAGTTTTATGCCATGCCTGGCAATCGCAATCCCTTTTGGCGGACGCTAAACAGTTTTGCGGGTGCGCAGAATTTCTTCTATTTCGCCGGTGAGACAATGGTTGAAACCATGAAGGCAAAGAATGATCCACGCCTCACTCGCTATTTCGAACCGTATCCTGCAGGATCTCCAGAGGAGGTTGTCGGTGCTCCGCCAGGGGTGCAAAATATCGGTTTTGAACCATGGGTATTGAGCACGGCTCCCGTAGGTACCAATGGAACATATGAGCTGGTTAGGCCAGATGCACCAGATGTATTCTTTAGCTATTCTGAACAAGCCCTGCTCGAAGCAGAGGCCATGGCCCGTGGGTTTGCAGAAGGAGGTATGGCTGGTGCTCAAGAGCGATTGCATGTAGGAGTGGAAGCAGCTATGCAACGCCACTCTGTGTCGGGTGAAGACATTTCGAGTTATCTCAGCAGCCTTCCAGATTTAGGTACGATGAGTGAGGTTGATGCAGTCAATAGTATCGCCGAACAGCAATGGCTCGATATGATCATCCGCCCGATCGAAGGATGGACAACTTGGCGTCGACATGAATATCCTGAATTGAAGGTGCCCGATGGTGCGCTCACTACTGAACTTTTGCGGCGTCTACCTTATCCACCAGATGAACTCGATGCCAACACAAATGCAAAGTTGGACCCTGCGCTGGATCAAAAAATGTGGTTTGATAAATAACGAATGAACGATGAAAACATATAATAGATTAATTGTTGCAGGATTGAGCATATTGCTGCTTGCGGCCTGTGAAGACTATCAGGATGAGAACTTTGATTTTTCAAATTCTTTGGCTACGTATGTAGAACTTGCTCCGGGAGGTACCTTGACGGGTGAGCCAGGAGCTGAAGTCTCCCTCACCATACGGATGCGTGAAGCGATTAATCAGCCGGTGTCTGTCGACTATGAAGTAACAGGAGATATTTCCTCCTCCGGTAGTATCACGATTGAGAAAGGGGACATTTCTGCTCCTATTGTATTCTCTATTCCATTGGATCGTCAAACGGGGACTGCCCAGGTAAAGCTGACTGCGGTTGACAATGGACTCTCGCTAGGGCGGGGTGGACCAGATGCAGGGCTCTCTTTGCTGAGCCAGGAAATAGTTTGGTAGCACTTCTCCTGGGTGAATTAGGAAAAGCCGACCAGTATGGTGGGCTTTTTCGGGACCAGAAAGCCCTGGCAAAGATGAAAAACAAAAGCCCCGGCAAAGATGCCGAGGCTTTTTGGGTGGAGGATATCGGAGTCGAACCGATGACCTCTTGAATGCAAATCAAGTGCTCTAGTCCCGTGCGTCACGAAATCTACTGATTTCGCTGCGCCGCACGCGGATCCTCGAAAAAGAAAGAAATCAGAGATTTCTGCTTTT
>CAJQNM010000835.1 GCA_905479665.1 uncultured Saprospiraceae bacterium | reverse complement strand
TCCTAGTATTTCTGAAGCGATGCTTTTTCGAAGCGAGAGCAAGCGACCACAATCACCACTTGACGTATAGGAACATGGCATTTTGGGAGAGTTATTTCTCGAATTTCATTGAAGGCACCCAATTTGTGGTCGAAGAAGCCGAGGAGGTGATCTTCAATGGCAAGATATTGCCAAAGCGCACCGGAGATTCTCACGATATTCTCGGAACCTTCCAGATCTGTTCCGATAGAAGACAAATGCAAAGGCTTCCCCAGGATGGAGACGAATTGATCGATCTGCTTAGATCGCGCCATGCTATAATCTTAAAAGGCAGGGCCCTTAAGCATCCTGGAATGTTCAAAACGAAACCAAATCGAGCTGGAGACACGTATTTCGTAGATCCAAATCTTGTAGTAGGTACGCTGAAGGAGGGCTACAAGATTATGGATGGTCTAGAAGACCCTCTGTCCCGTGCCATATATATGATGTTTTTGATCAGTGAGGTCCATCCTTTTGAAGATGGCAATGGCAGGATGGCTCGCATAATGATGAATGCTGAATTGGTAGCAAAAGACTATTGCAAATTGATCATACCTAACGTATACCGCGACGACTATTTATTGAACCTGCGTAAACTTACCCGGCAGAGACAGCCTTCCGGGTTTGTGCGAATGATGGACCGGGCACATTCCTTTTCTGGGTGGTTGGATCCTACCAGCATGGAAAATTTAAAACAACAGCTATCGGTATCAAATGCATATCGAGAGAGTGATGAAGCCAACTTGACCTTTCCTCAGATATCAAGATCTGTCATTCCCGTATGATCTGTGGAATAGACTGCGAAGTGGTTGCTCTTTGCAACGATTTCCCACTACCCCGCGTCTCTTACCATAAAGCAATCAACCAAGTACTATGTTCCGCAGCTTCCTTCGCCTCACGTTCCGCAATCTTTGGAAACACAAGATCTACTCCTTCATCAATATCTTTGGCCTGGCGCTAGGTATCGCATCCAGTGCCCTGATTCTGTTGTGGGTCTACGACGAGATATCGTTTGACAAGTTTCTGCCCAAGTCCGACAGACTTCAACAGGTGTATGTATCGGCGAACTTTGGTGGCAAAATCAACTCTTGGCAGTCGGTCCCACTGCCCACCTATATGGCCATGAAAGATGCAGATCACCGCATCACTAATTCGGTGGTGACCGGTTGGGGCAGTGAGCATCTCTTGACGGTTGATGATACACGGCTTTTGATCGATGGGTTGTATGTGAGTGAGGAGTTTTTGGACATGTTCGAATTTCCGTTGAAGGTTGGCTCGGCAAGCGACGTTCTCGATGAGCCAAACTCCATAGTTCTGACTCAATCTACCGCTACGGCCTTATTTGGTCAGGAGGATCCCATGGGCAGGAGCGTTAGAATTGACGATCAACATGAGGTGATGGTCTCCGGTATACTGAAGGATTTACCACCTAATGCTACACATAAGTTTGATTACCTCCTCACCTGGAAGTTTCGCGAACAAACCAACCCATGGGTCAGGGAGAATACCACGAATTGGGGTAATTACTCTTTTCAAGTCTTTGTCGAGACCGCCGAAGGTGCAGCTCCTACGGATGTCGAAAGTCAAATTCGAAACATGCTTACCGAGCACGAGCAAGATGATATCGAGCGGGTATTATTTTTTCATCCCCTAAGCAAGTGGCATCTCCATGGTACGTTCGAGAATGGAAAGAATATTGGAGGACAAATTGACTACGTGCGACTGTTTTCGACGATTGCCATCTTAATCCTCATCATTGCCTGCATTAATTTCATGAACCTGGCCACGGCTCGATCCGAAAACCGGACTCGAGAGGTAGGGGTCAGAAAAAGTGTCGGAGCACGACGGATTCAATTGATCTCCCAGTTTATTGGTGAATCACTTATCATAAGTGGTATTTCCTTCTTGTTGGCTTCGCTGATGGTCTGGCTGACCTTGCCGAAGTTTAACCAGCTGGTTGATAAAGAACTAACTATTGACCTTACGTCACCTGCATTTTGGGGTGTGGCACTCGCCATCATCCTCTTCAGTGGATTACTGGCTGGTAGCTACCCAGCTATCTATTTGTCGTCTTTTAAACCCAGCACTACCTTGAAGGGCGGCACCAAAATTGGTAAGGGTGCCGATCGCCCCAGGAAAGTCTTGGTCGTCTTGCAATTCGCATCTTCCATTCTATTGATGGTCGCAGCAGCTACCGTTTATCAACAAATAAAGATGGTGCAGTCCCGAGATCTGGGCTACGATCAGGGCAACCTGGTGAATTTTCGAAAAAATGATCAGCTTGACGAAAAATACGAAGTGCTAAAAAACGAACTTTTGCGTAACGGCTTGATTGAGTCGATGACCAAATCCAACAGTCGTATCACTAACATAAGCTCCAACAATTTTATTGGTTGGCCGGGTAAACCCGAAGATCTGCGCATCATTTTCACCACCATCACCACCGAGTATGATTACGCAAAGACCTACGGCATCGAGATGCTTGCGGGCCGAGACTTTTCGCGAGATTTTGCCTCCGATAGCACTGCGATAATCATCAATAAGGCCGCCCTGGATTTGATGGATCTGGAAAATCCCATTGGGACTGAACTTGACCTCTGGGGAGACAAGCGTAGGTTGATCGGCGTCATTGATAATGTATTGATGGGTAGTCTATTCCAAGAAGTAAAACCACTCTTCATGATTATGGAGGACTGGGGAGGGGTGATTACTGCCAGACTTCCTGCCGGACAAAATGTGCAAGAGGCTCTTATGCAAATTGAAGAGGTTTTTAGTAGGCATACTCCAGCCTACCCGTTTGAATATACCTTCGTCGACAGTGATTTTCAAGAGAAATTTGCTACCATTCGCCTGACCCAACGCTTAGCCAGCATTTTCACTTTTCTGGCTTTTGTCCTTACGGGTCTAGGGCTCTTTGGCCTGGCATCCTTCATGGCCGCTCAGCGTACCAAAGAGATTGGAATTCGCAAAGTTCTGGGTGCTTCGGTGATGAGCATCGTAGCTATGATGTCTCGAGACTTCACGCAACTGGTCTTGGTGGCACTCGCCCTGGCAACACCAATTACCTGGTACCTCCTCAATAATTACCTGCAGCGCTTTCCCATCAGAGTACCAGTACATTGGTGGATGTTTCTCGTGGTGGGAATTCTTGTTCTGCTGCTGACCTGGATCATCGTCGGCGGTCAAGCACGTCGTGCAGCACTGGTAAATCCAGCACATTCACTGAGTGATATGTAGCATACAATTCGACATTGAAGCCGATAAGATTGTATGGCCATCTAATGTTTGGAAGCAAGGCAGTTAGAGGAGGTATGCAGCTCTAAGTACAAGGTATTTAATAACCCTCGTTTTGCTGCAAGACCTCCGCCCCAATCAAATCAATTTCACGCTGAGGAACAGGCCAAAGGTAGTCTCTCCGTGCATCAAATTGGCGTTCAATAATATCGCCCAGCGCACCGGAAAGTGTTTCATTTCGCACTATCTCAGCCGTTTGCCAACGTCGGATGTCGTACCAGCGCAAACCTTCCAAAGCTAATTCCACTCTCCTTTCCTTTTGGACTATTTCCCTTAAAATTGATTGGCCAGTTGCGGTGATTTCAGGATACTGATCCGTATCGCTTACATCTACACCATAAGCTCTGGCTCTTACCTGATTAATGGCATTTAAAACAGATTGGTCAATAGTACCTGATTCGATTCTTGCCTCTGCATAGCTTAAAAGCACTTCAGCATAACGCATTAATATATGGTTTACGGGGGAATCACGCCCACCATTATTTGCGTCAAAAGGGTTGAACTCATCCGTCAGAAATTTATGGATGCTGTAGCCTGTAGTCGACTTGATGAGTGGAGAGGCATTTAGCGAAAGGGGAGTGCCATAAAATTCGCTGCCCTCATGTCCAATGGTATAATCCAAACGAGGGTCACGGTTTAGAAAAGGGTTTAAGGGACTAATTGAAGTTAATTGATCCGTAGCGGGGTCATACGCATCATACGCATCCACTAGGCTCTGGGTAGGCACCAAAAAAGTAGTCGAAGAAGGGTTGGTGGACAGTAGCCGGATCATTTGATTGCCATGATTAGGGATAGCTTCGTTTTCGCGGTCGATTATGACTTCTGCATTGTTTTCGTGTTCCGTATCAAACAACTGGGCATAGCCATCTCCTTTGCTGGTAGTAAACAACTGATATCTTCCTAAATCGATAAGTGCTTTTGCCGCATCTGCCGCATCCTGCCACTTACTGATGTCATTGGATGGATTGGATAGAGGGCTGGCTTCATAGAGCAACACTCTCACTTTTAAACCCATCGCTGCACCTCTGTCGATTCGCCCTTCTTCGGTCTGGTTAAGAGGCAGGCCAGCGATAGATTCTTGCAAATCTTCTAAAATAAATGCGACCGTTTCGCCTTGCCGTCCTCGTGGTATATTCTGTTCTTCGGGGGAAATGGGCTTGTCTACAATTTGCGCCTCACCCCAGTGGTAATAGAGTAAAAAGTATTGAAAAGCACGAATAAATTTGACTTCTGCCAGCATGATTGCACGAGCCGTTTCATCCATCACAGGCCGATCGATATTGGCCAGGAATACATTGCATCGGCGGATGATTTGATACATCTCGGCATATCGAGCAGCAAGGTTGCCATTGGCAGGTGAAATATTACCTTGCGCAAAATCTTCATACCAGCCGCCAAATTGGTTGTAGGCATCGTCTGACCATGAATCAGCAAAAAACAAGAAAAAGGAATAGGGAAATCCATCATCACCGTTTCCTTGCCCACCCCAAAGATCATAAATGCCAATCAGTGCCAGTTTAGCGTCTTGTTCCGACTGCCAGTACGTTCGTTCAGAAAGTTGGTCACGAGGGGCTATTTCGAGGAAGTCGTCTTGACAGGAAGCAGCAAAAAATAAGATGCCTATTACGGTTAAATTCTGAAACTTTTTCATACTTAAAAACTTAAGTTGGTTCCAAACAAATAGGTACGGGTAATGGGATAGCCGCTATTGCCGCCAAAAATGGGTAAAACACTTCCAGTTGTAGGTATTTCCGGATCGAAACCTTCGAACTTGGTGAAGGTCAATAGATTCTCCCCTGATACATAAACCCGTAATCGGGAGATGTGCAATTTATCCAGTATTTTATCAGCAAAATTATATCCCAATTGAGCATTGCGAAGTTTCAAAAATGCAGCGCTTCCCACCCACCATGAACTGGTCACATAGTTTTTAGTGTCGCCATTGATCAGGGTTCTTGGGTAGCGAGCATCGGGATTGAGTACATTGCCATCTCGGTCAGTTTTGGCTCGGTTGAGATGGAGTTTCCACGGAGAAGAACCAAGAAAGAAAGGTTCCCGTTGTCGGCCCCCAGTTTCAGCCTCGACATCTGCCACGCCTTGCCACAAAACGCTGAAATCGAAATTCTTGTACTCGACTCGCAAGGCTGCGCCGTAGTTAATGCTCGGGAAAAAGCTACCAAGGTTCTGTCTGTCAAGACTATTAACCACTCCATCCGCATTGAGGTCTTTGTATTTGATATCACCAGGCTTGGTCGAGGTGCCTAAAGGAGACTGATCAGGATGATTTTCCACCTCTGTTTGATCTCGAAAAATGCCAAGGGCCTCATAACCATAAATATTGGCAATCGGATCGCTAACGCTAAAGCCCGGTTGGTCTGTACCCGCCAAATCGGTAATTTTGGTGGTGACCTGAGAGAGATTCAAGTTGGTCTGTAGATTCCATTCACCGATGGATCTTCGATAATTAAGGGCTAGTTCAAAACCTTTATTTTGGGTAGAAGCAGCGTTTACAAAGGGGAAGTTTCCCGTGCCTGTCCCAAAAACTGCACCCAGAGGTCTTTGAATTAAAACATCCTTTGTGCTTCGGATAAAGTAATCAGCGGTAAAGTCTACTCGTC
This sequence comes from uncultured Saprospiraceae bacterium, assembly GCA_905479665.1. GTDB lineage: Bacteria > Bacteroidota > Bacteroidia > Chitinophagales > Saprospiraceae > CAJQNM01. Next base: position 432 of record CAJQNM010000835.1, on the reverse strand, counting down.
CCTGCCACAAAGATAGGTTAAGTCCGAAGTTGAATGCCTCCGTCGTTTCCCAAATAATGCCGGGATTACCCACTGGAATGCGCTCAGCTGCACCGCTTTGCTCTCTGTTTCCGATGTAGGCGGTTTGATTAAACGTATAGGTATTTAGGAATTGGTAATTGCCAATTTCCTGATTACCCAGTTTTCCCCAAGATGCCCGCAGTTTAAGTTCATCTATTAATTGGCTTTCGAAAATAGGTTCTTGACCTATGCGCCAGGCGATGGAGAAAGAAGGAAACGCCTCATACCGATTGTCAGCAGCAAATCGTGACGTACCATCGTAGCGAACATTGGCTTCTACCAGGTAGCGGTCCGAATGGATATAGTTTAATCTTCCGAAGTAGGACAACAGCCGATAGTCTGAAGCAGCCCCTGATATATCATCTTGAGTGC
>CAJQNM010000834.1 GCA_905479665.1 uncultured Saprospiraceae bacterium | reverse complement strand
CTTTCAGGCCAATTACACCTTGCAATTTGCCGATGGCACGGGATCTGATGTAAATTCACAAGCGGGTCTCACCACTCGGGGTAACCTACGCACGCTCTTCCCACTCGATCGAGATGAGCGTCATGCCTTCAAATTTACCTTCGACTACCGCTATGGCTATGGCAAGACCTACGACGGTCCCCGTCTTTTCGACATTGATATCCTCTCGGATTTCGGATTTAACTTGCAATCATTTATCGTATCAGGGCGACCTTATACACGACGCATCCGTCCCCAGCCTTTTGGCGGTACTGGCTTCCTCGGCTCGATCAATGGGGCACGCCAACCCTGGACCGTAACCCTCGATGCTCGGGTGGACAAGAACTTTAGAATCGGTGCCTCCGCTGCCAGACCACTCAATATGAATATTTCATTGCGCGTGTTGAATGTGCTCAACATCAAGAATGTGCGTAACGTATACTCTGCAAGTGGTTCTCCCTATGACTCCGGCTTTTTACTTTCTTCAGATGGACAAAGTGCCATCGAAAACGTGCGATCTACGGGTGAGTTTATCAATGCAGAAGGACGGGATGAATTTGCGTATCAGGATGCGTACTCCTGGAGGTCGGTTTCGCCCTTTAATTTTTACACGCCACGCCGCATATTTCTCAGCGCCAGATTTGATTTTTAAATGAGATTGAAAACAACATACCGTCTCCTCGTCCTCCTGTCGCTTTGTTTGATGTACAATGCGGCGCAGGCTAAATATCCACCCTGGTATGAAAATCCACGAGATCATCCGCGCGATGTATCGAATGTGAAATTTGGCAGCAGAGCCGATTGTGCACCGGCAACCTCGGAATCGGAGATGGCAATAAACAACGTACGTGCACGATTGCTCGGCGGTGGTGACGTGTGGTGGGATCTTTCGGTAGGCCGCTACATTGTACCCAAAGTCGATCCGGCTTCTGGTCTCGATGAGATATCTTCTATCTTTACCGGTGCAGTTTGGCTGGGAGGATTTGATCCCGTGGGTAATCTAAAGTTAGCGGGACAGACCTTTCGCAATTCAAGTAGCAATGACTTTTGGCCTGGACCGTTGGATCCAACCTTGGGAACCATCGAGCGCGACACATGTGCCCAATGGGATCGGCAATTTAGGGTCCTTGGTGACAACATTCGCACCTTCTTGCGTAGCTACAATGTGGCACAGGAAGCAGGCGAAGTGCTTGAAAGGGATGAAATTCCGAGCGATGTGCTGGGCTGGCCGGCACGAGGCAATCCCCATTTTGCCCGCATTCATGGTTTCGAACTGCCCAACACCGCGCAAGGACTAGCTGGATTTTGGGACACCAACGATGATCTTGTCTATGATCCACTTGATGGGGACTACCCCATTATCGAGATCCGTGGGTGTCCAGTACCGCAGTTTCCCGATGAGATGATCTTTTGGATTTATAACGATGCAGGAGGGATACATACGCAAACCCAAGGAGCCCCAATTCAAATGGAAATTCAGGTGCAAGCATTTGCCTATGCGACCAATGACGAGATCAACGATATGACTTTTCAGCGCTACAAGCTGATCAATCGGGCTACCCAAAGTATTGACTCTACCTACTTTGCTATGTTTATCGACCCAGATCTAGGCTGCAGTCAGGATGATTACATTGGTTGCGACACCAGCCGAAGTTTAGCGTATATCTACAATGAAGATCGAGTGGATGGAGCGACGGGCTGTGATTGCGAAGGAACACCAACCTACTGTGAGACGGTACCCATCCTAGGTGTCGACTATTTTCGTGGACCACTCGATGAGAATTTCGAAGAAATTGGGATGTCATCCTTCACGTATTTTAACAATGAGGGTGTGGGTCAATGGCCCAATGCTCAGACAGACCCAGATGTCGCACAAGAGTACTACAACTATATGTCCGGATCTTGGAAAAATGGAACCCCCTTTTCCTTCGGTGGATCTGGATTTAACATTGGTGGTGATCCCATTGATTACGCCTTTACCGGTCGTCCAGATGATGGCAATGCATGGTCGATGTGTAGCGAAAATCTAGCCTTTGGTGATCGGCGCACTATCCAGGCATCAGGCCCATTCCGTCTCGATCCAGCTGCCGTCAATGAACTCATTATTGGTGTGGTGTGGGTGCCGGATATTACCGACTATCCGTGCCCCAGCATAGATCCACTCATTTTTGCCGACGAGACTGCCCAAGCACTGTTTGACAACTGCTTTGACATCACTGATGGCCCTGATGCTCCCGATCTGGATTTTATCGAACTGGATCGCGAGCTGGTCTGTATCCTGACCAATGATCAAGAGTCAAATAATTTTGAGCAAGCTTATCAGGAAATTGACTTGCGAGCACCAACGACTTTGCCGGAAGAAGAGAAACTATATCGCTTTGAAGGATACAAGGTTTTTCAACTCAATGGCCCGGAAGTATCGGCGGCAGAGATGGATAATCCTGAGAAAGCACGACTGGTTTTCCAATCAGATGTCCGCAACGGTGTTGATCAGCTGGTAAACTGGCGCTCCATGCCGCATCCCACCGAAAATGGACGGCTTATTTTTGAG
>CAJQNM010000833.1 GCA_905479665.1 uncultured Saprospiraceae bacterium | reverse complement strand
TACAATAATATTGAGCCTACTCCGGAAAGTGCCATCTTCATAAAATGAGTCGATTTTAGACCGGCCTTGCCGACAGGCAGGTGAGATTTGCACTTTTTCGAGATTGGGTGATGCCTGAGCATCAGCCGATTGAGAAAAATGGAAAGATCGCCAAAAGAGCCATTTTTGATTTGGCAACCTTTTCGGAGTGCGCTCACTAGTCTTCAAAGTCCTTAATCTCGGCTGGGGCAAAATATTTAGGCGTATTGAGAGTAAAAATATCAATTAGCTCTTTTTTATCAGACGTTCTATATGGCCGCATCATTAGGCAGTTTTCAGTGATTAATAGAAGTTTCGGTAGTAGTAAAGTTAACAGACCAAAGAGTATTTGACACTATGTTTGCATTACCAGATCAAAATACCTGCAAACGCTAACCCTGCAGATCCCTGCAAGGGACCTACTTCGATCCACCCTGAGCGATCAAGGGTACCGCTACTCTGTAGCTTCCCAAATAGACTAGTTGACAGGGGTTTTAGTTGCTTCCAAAACTCCAAAACTGACTTTACCCGCATAGGTCTACAACTTGAAATTCGGACAATATTACTCAGTAGACGGTTGCCTTTGCACCAATGGCTGTTGAAGTGAGAGGAGTCATTTACCTTTACCCAAGATGGATGCACGGAAAATCCTACGAATTGCTGTTAGAGTACTCTTGGCGTTCGTCGTTCTTGTCATTGTTGTCCTAGCGCTTGGCGATTTCGCCGTCGATAGATACATCAATGCAGACAATGGCAAAAACATCAGTAAGTACCTCCCCATTAATGCAACGGTAACGTATGAAAATGCAAGCTTCCATCCGTTCAGGGATTTTCCAGACCTATCCTTGAAGATGCAAGGTATTCAAGTGGCTGATTCCTTGACAGAAGAGCACGGACATCCACCACTGACCCTCGAAAAATTGAATGTGCGTGTCTCGATGGTGGACTGGAGCCAAAAGCAGATTGCTATCCAATCGATCGATTTAGAGGGATTAACGCTAAACGTATTCGATGGTGCGAATGGCTATTCGAATATTGCGAATCTAGTGCGTAAGAAAGTTGCCAAAGCTACGAATCGGAACAAGAAGGCCGGTGTGTCAGTCGTATCGTCTACAGGCACAGTAAATATCAATGGCATAGAGCTGACAAAAATTGATCAACAAAGCGGCCAGCGAGTGCTCGCATCCATTGACCAGATTGCCATAGAAAATAGCACGAATGACTCGCATGCGCTATCTCTGAAAATAAGCACGGTAAAAATATCTGATCTACCCCAAAACCCGACCGCTCAACATCCGATAGAGCTGGCGCGAGCAGTGGCCAAAGTCAAATTAGATCAGTCCTTTTCCAAATTGACCTTGCAGGAAATTCAGCTTGGTGATGGTCGTATTCATCTGTACAGTGACTCGCTCGGGTTTTCCAACTACGCCAATCTATTTGGTGCTCGTAAGGAAGGATCAATTCAGCAAGCCTCTGCAGGTGGCAGTATGTCGGTAGACATGCATGGTGCTCATGTTTTACTTAATGACATTGATTTTTCATTGATTGATCACCCCAAGAACAAACACCTTGCAGCCCATATTATCCGAGTCGAGACGGAAATTCAAGCACCGATCGATTTCACCACCAAGGCAACCGCATTGGTTGATCTCCAGCTGGACGTCGAGCAGCTTGCATTTAATACAAAAAAGGGCGCCTATCTCAGCGAGAGCCTTGTGCACGGTCAGATTGAAACAACGATTACCCCAGATCGCATTCGACTCACCTGCCCTGCACTGAAAATTAATGAAGAGCCCTTCTCGATCACCGCCAACATGTATACCGATCAAAAGGTTCCGAGGGAATTAATCATTGAGAAGCAGGATGCACGTATTTCCAACATCCGCCCGCTGCTCACCAGCAGCATTCAAAAAAGCATTTCACAATATGATGTGAGAGGAGAATTATTTACGGAAGCCCATATTTATTTTACCCCAGGAAAAAAAGACCCGCGTGTCGAAGTTGATTTTAAGGTGGCCAACAAAACGGTCACTGCCAAAGGGCACACCATCAAGAAAGCAAACGTCTCTGCCACTTTTGTCAATCGACTTTATGACGATGCACGCCAATTCGGTGAAGACAAAAGAAATGTTCGGTTTATGATTCACGATGTTCGTGGTGAGTTAAAAGAATTGCAAATAGAATCTCAAAACGCACTGATTACCTCGACTCCAGATCGTGGTGATCGCATTGTTGCAAAGGCTGAAATAACTGGTGCGGCAGCATCTATCAGCCGATATCTAAAGCACGACAATTTTCATTTCGAGGACGGGAAATTTGCCTTGTCTACAGACATCAACGGATCGCTCAACAACCTTGACGATTTGGTCGCGGGCACTGATCTTGATCTTGCGATGGAAGATCTGGAGGTTCATTATCCTGCCGGAGATGCTATGATTCCGTTGCGTTTTTTAGAGCTGAAGAAACAAGGTGAAAAAACGATCTTCGAAATAGAAGGGTATACAGAAAGCTATCAACGACCTTTTCGCATTCGTGGTGAAGTAGATCGTGTGGCGTCACTGCTCTTCCCCGGCAATGCTGATCGCTTGCACACAGAAGCCAATATTCGCGCTACTTCCATCAGCTGGGAGGGCGTCGTTGCGTTGTTTGGCAAGGATGGACTGTTTTCTGGTACTGAAAAGCAGGCCAAACGCTCGATGAAACAAACGCTATCTGGCATACAGCAAAGTTTTCAGCCCATCGTGCGCATTGCCATTGATACCGTTTTCTATGGTGAGGATCTGCAATTGCTGGACTTCCAGTCTGGAGTAAAATTTGATGATAAACGAACATTGGTGCTGGAAGAAACCTCCTTTAAACTAGAGGAAGCAAATGTCACCCTAGAGGGTGCGGTAGAAATCAACGAACTGGATTTAACTCGATTCGATTTCGATATCGAACTGAAACATCTCGATTTTGATGCCCTGATGCCAAAGTTCGATTATTTCGGAGTGCATTTAATCAGGCGTATTCATGATCAACCCGATGATATGTCCATGAAAGTTAAATTATCGGGTGAACTAGATGATAATGCTGGATTGCGTCCTGAATCGATCAACGCAGATATTACCTACGAGAGCTTTGCGGAAGATAAATTTAGTGGACGACTTAGGTTGAAGGCAAATCCGGCAACGAAAAGGGTTGAGGTGATATTTGGGCATTCAGGACATCCAAGAAACTTCAATCACATCCTAGAAACCGACGCGTACCGATTTGACAAAGGTTGGTATAGTATCTCTTTTCAATTTGATGATAATTTCGAAACCATCGCGCAAATGGTCGAGGAGTCTACCTTTAGCCTAACGATCGACGATGCGGAGGTCTATCTAACAGAGGTCGATGTGATGGTGCCACTTACTCGCATCGAGGTTGCATCTATAAGAAATAAGGCCTACTACCATCTACTATTGCAAAGCGATTCGCTCGATCAGTCACTGGCCTTTGACGGCATCGTAAATAATATTCGTCACCTTACTTTTAAGGATAGCGATAAACCCTATGACATCGAATTGGAAATTTCTTCCGACCGAATTGTTTGGGATCAATTGAAGCAGATTATCGCGTACGGCCGACAGGATGCAAGTAAAGCGGAAAGTGGTAAAGCCCTCAAAGAAAGTCTGACAAAAGTCCTCACCGACTTCAATCCAAACGTAACTTTAAAACTAGATGAGCTCACCTATTCTGATAAACTGCAATTCAAAGACATCTATGCGCACGCATATCTAGTGGATAGCATCTTGAAAGTAGACAGTGCTACTGTTTCGTACGGGGAGAGTCAAATACAAGCGAATCTGTCTGCAGATATGGCACATGATAATATTCTGCCTTTCCATATGCAGCTCAAACTATCAGATATTGACATTAGCCAAACGTTAGAGCACTTTGACTATTTTAATATTTCTGCCTTGCGAGAAGCGAAGCAGATCGATGGTGATGTTTGGCTTGATCTAGACATGCAGGCGGAAATGAATCTAGCGAAAGAGGGGTTTAACAATGAGCAAACAATAGCCTCCATCGGTGTCCGGTTAGAAAATCTGGATATCGAAGATTTGCAATTGATTGACACGATTACCACAGGAATACGAATGAAACAGCGCTTTAAGGCGTTGCGTTTTGCACCGATCGAGACTCAATTGAAGGTTCTTGGCCAACGCCTAGAAGTCACAAGAACCGAGCTCCGTGCGAACGCCATTCAGGCCTTCGTAGAGGGCGCGGTGGACAAGAAATCTTCAGAAAATTTATGGATATCGATTCCCGTTTACAATATAAAAAGCCCAGATCTGGACGCTGATCTCGAGAAGACCGGATATGAAGCCGCGGGTCGAAAAGTGTACTTAAGCTTGATATCCAGTGAAGATGAAGATGACGGGAAATTGAAATTTCATCTTCGTAAAAAGAAGTATTTCCAGGAACGCCTGAAACCAAAACAATTTCGAGCGTATAAGCGTATAAGACGCAGAGCACGTAGGACATTAAGGACAAATTAATTTAATAGCCAGGGTTCTGCTTCAAGTTGGGATTCAATATTATTTCCGCAGCTGGAATTGGCCCAATGGCTTCAAAATCGTCGAAATTACTTGCTGTTAAAGTAATCGTCGCGACATTGTTAGGGCCAACATCTGGCTCATTACTCTCGGCTACCAATCTTGCATTAATTGCCTCTCCTAAAGTACCCCAGCGCAGGAGGTCTAACTTTCGATGGTTGCCTTCTCCGACCAACTCCCAAGCACGCTCTTGACGAATCGCTTCTCGCAAGTCATCTTGACTCAACCCCTGGAGGGGATCAAGCCCTGCTCTAGCTCGCACAACATTAATTGCATCGAAGGCTTCCTGGCTCGGTCCGTTGGCTTCGTTTTCGGCTTCTGCTAGATTTAGATATACATCTCCCATGCGATAAAACTTGTAGTTCAATCCCGTATTACCACGTGGCTCATCTACCCGCCACTGCTTGGGCAGATACGTATATCGCAGAGGGAGCGTGTCATTTACCTGATCATATACCGACATGTTTCTCCTCAAATCATTCTCAGCAAATGACTTCGCAAAGGACTTATATAGAGTGAAAAATCCAAAACCCAAAGTGAACACAAAGGGTCGATCTTCCGCTGCGATCCCATCGTCTTGAGCTCTTGGAGAAAATCTTGCAGCCCTATTGGTTTGCACCTCCTGGCTGACGAAATCAAATTGAAATATTATCTCATCATTAAATTCATTGGATGGATCGAATATATCATCAAACGATGCCAATAGCTTATGTGGGGAGTTCTGAATAATATTTTGCGCTGCTGTTTTAGCTGCCGAATAATCTTGCATCCACAAATACGTCTTCATCTTCAGGGCCGTGGCAGCCCACTTGGTCGCTCTTGCCTTTTCGGCACCAGCCTTGTCGGGCAAGCTATTTTCTGCAAACTCACAATCGGCTATGATCTGTTGATAAATCTGATCTTTGGGTGTTTGCGGAGACTGGCCTGTCATGGCAAAATTGTCACCCGTATTGGGTTCGGTAAAGAGAGGCACATCACCAAACATTGAACCTGCCGACGTCCCAGATCGTAGCACTGAGCACTTTTCGAACGCTGATTTCCTTCATTTTTCGAACGACAACCGAAAGAAGCCCGCTCATCCATTGGGGGCGGCTTGCTCTCGATACAGTTGGATGCTACTGTCCTGCCTCGTTCCCTCCCAGGTGGAGAGCTGAGGCCTGACACTGGTGGTAGAATACCAATGGACATACCACTGAGCAGAATCTACACTAAACTGGCGAATACTGCCGGAATGTGATCCATCAGACTTCAAGGTTTCATCCTGGACACCCATGCCATTTAGGATATACTTCCAGTTCCATATAATAGATTCAGGCTCCGCCCATGTACCATCTGGATTACGTTTATCGGAGGTACATGGGCATGATCCAATCATGGCCGCACCTCATACGTACCGGCCTCAGTGTATTCATACACAGGATTTTCGTCCGATGATGTACCTACACCATCTCCAAAATTCCATGCGTACGTATCTGCATGGATAGAAGCATTTTGAAATGTAATGGTTGCTCCCGAAGCGGTGTAGTTAAACACCGCCGTGACTTCCTCAATCTTCGGTTCATCTTCCTTGTCACAGGATATTAGCGTGCCCAGAAAGAATAGCAGCGTCAATGCTGCCATGTTCTTTGTTAGCGTAATTTTTTTCATGTTCATACGATTTTAGTTAGCCCAGCATTTGCAAGAAAATTCAAACCATGCAAATTTCAAGCCTGTTTAATTTATCTTGGGCCAGTAATAAGTTGCAAATCTCCATGAATACTCTAGAATACATAAAAGCTACGGACCAGGCGATTGTGAAAGTGATGCATAAATATGGATTTGTCCTCCTGAGATATTCTCTTGCCGTTATTTTCATTTGGTTTGGAACTTTAAAACCACTCGGCATGAGTCCCGCTGCAACCCTGGTCGAAAACACAGTTTACTGGTTTTCACCAGAATGGTTTGTTCCATTGCTTGGTTGGTGGGAGGCAGCCATCGGATTATTTTTGCTTTTCCCAATCACCATAAGAATTGCTTTGCTTTTGCTCTTCATCCAAATGTCTGGAACATTTTTACCGCTTGTTCTCTTACCTGATGTCACTTTTAGTCACTTCCCCTTTGGATTAACGCTGGAGGGCCAGTATATTATCAAAAACCTGGTATTAATATCCGCTGCCATCACAGTGGGAGGTGCAATGACCAATTCTGACACCATGGCTAGATAGTTGCTTTTCACGAGGGGGCATTCTTCGGTTTAAACTTGCCCTGCTCTCAATCACTATTGGTCCCATTTTACTTCAAGAGTCCCTCAGCCCGATAAAGTTTTACTGCTCTTTCAACCAATTTTTTAAGATTGGCTTCAAATTCTTCATCCATCTTTCTGATGTGGAAGCAAGATCTTCCTTTGAGTGCCTTTTTAAGATTTTCGGGCAGTTCTCCCAATTGGTCTTTATGTGTGTCACTAGGAAAGAAATAAAATCGAACATCCTTGGGTTTAGGTACTACGCTGGCAAAATAAATACCATCTACTTCTTTCTTGCCCTGCATTGTCTTCACAGTGCCTGAAACTTCAAATTTTTCAGGTGTGTCAAGTGTTACTGCTAGCGAGGGTTGATGTCCATTCAAGACATCAATTAATTTTTGTCTAATATTATCTAAATCTGTCATAGGATATTAATGTTGGGGCACTCCGAAAAGTGCCCTCTTCATAAAATGAGTCTATTCTGAGTGAGGCTTTTACTTTTACGAGATTGAGTGATGCCTGAGTATCAGCCGATCGAGAAAAATGAAAAGATCGACAAAAGATCCATTTTTGATTTAGCAATCTCTTCGGAATGCCCTCAATGTTGGTCTATTAAAATCGGATTTCCATCTGGGTCGAGAAACGAAAAGGAGCATGCACCTTCCCCTTTGTCCATGCCCTGCTCAAAGAGTATCGTACCTCCTTCCTTTTTCAAAAGTTGATAAAAACGCCTAGCATCTGTTGGACTGAATGTAATCGTGTTTTTCGGAAACAGCCCTTTGAATAAACCGATTTTAATATCATTGCTTTTTAAGATGAGCCAATTTTGCTCCATTTTCCCGTCAACTACCCCAAAGCCCAAATTTTCATAGAATTCTTTTGACTTTTGTAAGTCATTTACCGCCAAGGACATAGAAAATTGTCCTAGTTCCAATGAGGTTTGCTTTATCCAATAATACGTTCTTTTCTTTTTCCAAGTACTGCCAGACTGCTGATCAAAGGATGTGGTAACCAATGTGTCTGGCCGAATGGTTGATTCGTGTTTCTCAACCCATGTTCTTCCATCAGCAAGTGAAAAAGTCTGAACTGATTCCATTTTCTTGCCCTTAACTGGGTACATTTTTCCCTGCCCAATCGTATTTCCACTGCCAAATTGCAAAACAACTGCCTCTTGTGATTCATTATCCCAATATTGCCGAAACTCCCAAAACAACTCTTTCTCGCCCGAAACAGTCTTCCCGTACAATTTGCCTGTTAACGATTTGTTGTCAATGCCGAGATTCCATTCATTGATGTATGATTCATAGGGTTCTTGTTCTGACATAAATTCGGAATTACCTGCCACCCAAATACCATTCATTTGATTTACATTATCTAAAAACCATTGGGGTATTTTAGCGTCTTGAGCACTGATGTTCGCACTAACAATTGCTATTAAAAAGACAAATAGATTTTTCATATTCTCTCTATTGGTATTCTGCATTTTAGATTAAAGTTTTCCCACCCGATTTCTTCTGGTCCTTTTACAAACTCTTCAAGTGCAGGATAATGTTTGGGCTTGAAATTGTTTTCAGGCAGCCATTTTTTGTACAAGTGATCCCAGGCCTGTGCGACGTCTTCTAATTTTCCGATACAATGAATTGTTGCATACGCACTCTTTGGAATAGCCCCAATTTCTATAATTCCTTCGGGTTTTCTGTCGGGCCTATCGAGTGTCAATGCAAAGTCATAGCGAAATTTACTCGCAGGCGTAGCTTCAATATTGTCGATGGACATACCAAAACGTTTTCGCTCTCCTTGATAAGGAATATTATTGG
>CAJQNM010000832.1 GCA_905479665.1 uncultured Saprospiraceae bacterium | reverse complement strand
ACGCCTCAAGAAGAGCGAGGTATTTTTCGCACCACTGATGGTGGTGAGACATGGGAGCACGTACTCAAGGTCGATGACAAAACCGGCGCATCTGATCTAGTGATGGACCCACACAACCCTCGCATCCTATTTGCGGGCATGTGGCAGCTCGAACTAAGACCATGGACACGCACCAGCGGTGGTCCAGGCAGTGGCATCTATAAATCGAGTGATGGTGGAGATACCTGGACTAGGCTTGAAGGTCATGGGCTGCCCGAGGGAGATATCGGTAAGATCGCTCTGGCCATGACACCGGCACAGTCGGGTCGGCTTTATGCACTCATCGAAACGGGTGATGGCCTCCCCCTCAATGGCGAGCCAACCAATAGCGGTGAGCTGTGGCGATCTGAGGATCGCGGCGGCTCTTTCAAATTAGTCAACTCAGATAGAAACCTCACGGGGAGGGGTGCCTACTATACTCGATGTGCAGCAAATCCAGAAAACCCAAATGAGATCTATTTTCTTTCTGCCAGCTATGCCACAAGCATAGACGGTGGCAAAACGGCCACCTCGGCGGCTTCAGGTACTGCACCCAATTGGGATCATCACGAGATGTGGATCGATCCTCACGATGGCAATCGTCAGATTGTGGTGGGTGATGGTGGGCTTTCCATCAGCCGCAATCGCGGTCAATCATGGCATCGGGTTCAGCTGCCCATCGCTCAACTCTATCATGTCACGACCGACAAAGAGATCCCCTACAATGTGCTGACCAATCGGCAGGATGGCCCCTCCATGAAAGGTCCCAGCCGGAGCAGAATGCAGAGCTTCTTCGGTGGCTTTATTCCGACAGGTATGTGGCATGATGTGGGTGGCGGCGAGAGTGGATTTGCCACAGCAGACCCAACCGATCCAAACATCGTATGGTCCAGTGCATCAGGCTATGGAGCGCTGGGAGGTGTGGTCGTCAGGTACAATGAAAAAAGCAAACATTTTCGACAGGTTGAGGTGTGGCCCGAATATACTGGAGGTAGTCCGGCATCAGATGTCGAGTACCGATTTCAGTGGACCTTCCCATTGCTCATCTCACCGCACGACCATGAAACAGTGTATGTAGCCAGTCAGTACGTTCATCGTACAAAGAATGGTGGCCAGACCTGGGAAATCATTAGCCCGGATCTCACGCTAAATGACAAAAGCAAGCAGCAATTTTCTGGCGGGCTGACAGGTGATAACATTGGGGTAGAATATGCCAATGTCGTTTACGCATTCGAAGAGTCGCCACTCAAAGCCGGTCTACTCTACGCCGGAACCAACGATGGGCTCGTGCATCGCAGTGACGATGATGGAGCGAACTGGCACGCACTGCAACTGCCACAAATGCCTGACTATGGAGCAGTTCGCAATATCGATGCTTCTTCTCACGATGAGGGGACGGTCTATCTCACCGTCGATGCTCATGAGATGGGCGATTTTGATCCCTATGTCTATCGAAGTACGAACTATGGAAAATCATGGCAGTTGATCACTGATGGGATTAAAGAATCAGTATTGAGTTATGCCCGCATGATCAAGGAAGATCCGATCAGGCCCGGACTCCTCTATCTGGGTACCGAAAATGCGCTTTACGTCTCCTTTGATCAGGGTAACCACTGGCAGTCTATCATGTCCAATCTGCCGGCAAGTCCTATGTACTGGATGGATATCCCTGAACATTTTAATGATCTGGTGGTGGGCACCTACGGTCGCGGCATTTGGATCATGGATGACCTCTCCCCGATCCAGCAGTTCACGACCGCAGTTGCGACGTCTGATTTGCACTTGTTTGCTCCGAAAGAAGCCTATCGCTTTCATCCCGTATCTATGGTCATGCAGTTTTTTAAAGAAGCTTCCTTCGGAGACGATCCACCGGCAGGAGCATCGATGCATTATTGGTTATCTGAAATGAGGGACAGCACGATGCCAGATAGTGTCTCACTGACCATCACGTCTGAGCGTGGAGATACGGTAAGAAGGATGAAACATAAGGGAACAGCTGGAATAAATCGGGTGTGGTGGGATTTTCAAGATGACCCAACGACAAAATTGCAATTACGCACCAAGCCCCAACATGCCTCTTGGTATTCGCTCGATCCCGCTCGTAAACGTAAATCCCTGGTGACACCGGTGACCACTATGGTGCCTCCCGGCACCTATCAGGTGAATATCCAGCATGGTGATCTGCAGCAGACGCAGACCATCACGGTTTTGAAAGATCCCAATTCAGAGGGAAGCGAAGCAGACATTGCGCTGCAACAAGATCTCTTGCAAAAGATTAAGACTGATGTAGACGAAATCTCGCAGGCAGTAAATCAGACCGAGTTGCTGCGCCGCCAGATTCTGGATATGCAGGCCATTTTACCCGCAGCACATCAAGACGCCCATCGAGAGCTGGCAAGAACGGATAGCATGATCCTCATGCTCGAAGAAGAAATGCTACAATTAAAACACACCGGCACTGGACAAGACAATATCCGAACGCCGGGAAAACTCCTGGAAAAATTATCCTATCTGTCTACTGCGGTTGCCGTCGCTGACTTTCCTCCTGCTGATCAGCACCACGCCGTATATGAGAAATTACACCAACAATGGACAAGTCTCCAAACTAAATTCAAGGCATGCATGGATCAAGATGTAACTGGTCTTGTCACCACCTTGCAAGATCACGGCATAGGACCTTTGATATTTGATGTTGAATAAGGTCCGGATTCCGGAAGATGGATAAATGAACCCAGGTCCCGATCCATTCCGGACAAGGAGTTAATTAATTCCGGACAATCGATAATATAATAAACCCAGGTCCGGATCCATTCCGGACAATCGATAATATAATAAACCCAGGTCCGGATCCATTCCGGACAAGGAGTTAATTAATTCCCGACTTCCTCCGCAAAAGAATGCAATGCTGCCTCA
>CAJQNM010000831.1 GCA_905479665.1 uncultured Saprospiraceae bacterium | reverse complement strand
TGGCTAAGGCAAGTGTCGCCATACCAGGAGAATTGACAACTGCAAATTTTCTTCTGGATTACTACGCAAAGGGATGTCGTAAAAAAGTCATGGTCTTTGACCAGATTGAGGAGGCGGTCTTGCAGGGGCAGGTAGATGCAGGGGTGATCATCCACGAAAATCGCTTTACCTACGCCAGTCGAGGCCTAGAGAAGATTATCGACCTCGGGCTGCACTGGGAGAACCAGACCGCTTTGCCCATACCTCTTGGGGGAATCGTCGGTCAGCGCACTCTACCGAGAGAGACCCTCCGCGAGCTCTCAGCGATGATCCTCGAAAGCCTGGAATTTGCCTACGCCAATCCCCAAAAGATCATGCCCTATGTTCGGCTCCATGCGCAGGAAATGGAGGAATCCGTCATGTTGAAACACATCGCACTCTATGTGAACGAACACACACTCACGCTTCGTGAGTCTGGTACCGAAGCAATCACACATTTTTTAGATATATGTGGGGTCGATCAGAAGCTCCCAGCAATCATTGAGCAAGACCCATAATCGGGCGTTTTTAGAGATTACATTTTTTCATCAACTATTGTAGCCTGATAAAAACTTGATTACATATTGTGAAATATCATAATTTGTTCTATCTTAGCGCCGGTGTAAGTTTTGGTTATTAAATAATCAATCGGTTTTTGCTCGTGAAAAGTCACGAGCTTTTTTTTTGCCCCAAAGCCAACTTCAGGGTTCATGGCAACTTTGAGAGTTCTGTTTTTTTTCATAAATTATCGGGATAATTTTTCACTCCTTAAATACAGATACTCACATATGAATATAACTTTTGAAGAGCTCAGGAAAATCAAACACCTCTTGCCCACTGGTAGCATAGGTCGGATCGCATCTGAACTAAGCACCGACGAGCAAACCATTCGGAATTACTTTGGCGCAGAAAAATATGCCGAAGGAAACACAGTGGATCGCCACATTCAGCCCGGCCCTCAAGGAGGCATCGTGCATTTAAAAGACACTAAGATCTTGGAAGTCGCCAAGCGATTGATCGCCGAAAAACAGAATTAACTTTTCATGCCCGTTTCGCTCAGAAACGGGCATTTTTTTGGTGGCGTTACTGTTTGGCCAAGTAGAAGTCGGAAGTGATGGCCTCAAATTCCGCACTACGGCCTCCCTCAGCGGTGCGTAGGGTCATCTTGTTTTCGATCAGCTCGGTAGTAGACTGTGCTGCGAGTGACAATAGTATCCGCTCACGTCTTCCTCCTTCTTTTCCATAGACAATGGTCTTACGAACGGGATAAAATCCGTAGGTAGCTGCATGTTCAATAAAACGCATGCCTTCCAGAGTAGGTAAAATCACGTCAAATCTGCCATTTGGCTCAAGTAGCTTTCGTACAGAAGCCAGTAGATCTCCGTGCGAGAGCTTGGTCGTATGACGTACCGCCGCCCTCGAGCCCGAATGAGATAGGGTTCCGCCCGAGAAAAAAGGAGGATTTGAAACAATCAGATCAAACTGTGAGGGAGCAGCTCCAGCAAAATCCTGGATGGAACTACAGACCATCGTCAAGCGCTCTGAATAAGGCGAGTCTGCTGCATTTTGAGTCGCTTCCTCGGCCGTAGCGGAATCAATCTCGACGCCCGTCACCTCAGCTTGCGGATGCAGCTGAGCTGACATCAAGGCGATCAAACCACAACCCGTACCGATGTCTAAAATGCGCTCAGCATTCTCTTTTCGTGCCCAAGCACCTAGTAAGATACCGTCTGAGCCAACCTTCATGGCACTGGCATCTTGACAGATCTTAAATTGCTTAAACGTAAAGACGGTATTCACTTTTTCCTTAATCATAGCCTGAGTCCTTCAGTTTTTTTTCTACCATGGGCATAATGGCGATAAGCCCTGAAATCATAACGACACAAGTGATCAAAACTGCAGTCTCCATTTTGAGAATAATGAAGAATGCTGCCTGAATCACATTGAGAAGTATACAAAACCGTACCAAAAGTATAGTACTGTAGTCATTTGCCATTTTCCAAGACCCATCGCTCTGCATGGACCTCCGTGTACGATATCCATATATACTGTTGATTCCCTTAGGTGGCCGCGCCCGAAAGACGAGGGCCATGACGAGCAGCAATGGTGCGAGCGAGATATATACTAAGATTGACATAAAAACTAAAATACTTTAATGGTTGGCGTCTCGACAAAGATAGAGTCATCACATGATATTATCTTGCCGGATGCGCGAACCTTTGCGTCTGGACGAAGACTTTGTTGAATTCCTTGACCTTATCGAAGGTTCGGATCAGTCCATTTTTATGACCGGTAAAGCGGGAACCGGAAAATCCACCCTCCTCCAACTATTCCGTAAGACCACTCAAAAGAAGTGCATCGTTTTGGCTCCCACAGGTGTGGCTGCTCTTAACGTGAAAGGACAGACCATCCACTCATTCTTCAATTTTGCTCCCCGAATCCTACAACCGGAAGATTTCAAGCGAGCACGTAATCCTGGCTTCTTTCGAAAAATCCAAGTCATTATTATTGATGAGATCTCGATGGTTCGAGCAGATGTCTTGGACAACATCGACTACGCCCTGCGTCTAAATCGGGACGACGATAGACCCTTTGGAGGGGTCCAGATGATTCTGATCGGCGACCTCTACCAACTGCCCCCGGTCGTCGCCAGCCCTCAAGAAAAAATCTACTTCTCGACAGAGTACGAGAGCCCATATTTCTTCTCCGCAAAAGTGCTGCAAGGAGATTTTTTACTCGACTTTTTTGAACTCACTCAAGTGTACCGCCAAGATGAACGCAGGTTTATCAACCTTTTGGAAGCCATTCGTTCGCGTGATGTTGATTTCGAAATCCTCGAAGAGATCAATGAACGAGTGGGTGCAGAGCCCGAGCCAGACACGAGCTACATCACACTTACGGCAAGAAATGCCGTTGCTGATGAC
>CAJQNM010000830.1 GCA_905479665.1 uncultured Saprospiraceae bacterium | reverse complement strand
GCATCCGGATATCGACGATAGTAGTCGGTTTTATCATCCTTCTCATCGCTCGATTTCTTGATTGGTATATAGCCAAGGTGCTCTTGCATCGCTACTATCTGCGCCGCAGTGAGGTGCCAAGTGAGCGTGCGATAGCCAGTGAGGTCGATCCTGAGTCACGCGCCAGCAGGATCGTCAAGTATATTCTATACACTATTGCGGCCATCATTTTACTTCGTGCTACAGATCTGAATATTTCCCTTTTTGAAGCCCAGACCGATTCAGGGCCATTTAACTTTAGACTTACGGGCATCCTCTCCGTCGTGCTCATCTTGCTGGTGGCAAGACTGGTCGCCTGGATTTTTACGCAATTGGTACTGCACTCGTATTATCAACAGCGAAAGATAGATACGGGTCGACGCTATGCCGTAAACCAACTCATCACTTACTTCATTTATGTCATCGCTATTTTCTTAGCGATTGACAATCTCGGTATTGAAATGACTGTATTGTGGGGCGGTATCGCTGCACTATTGGTCGGAATGGGGCTGGGACTACAGGAAATTTTTCGAGATCTCATTTCAGGCATCCTGCTCCTTTTCGAGCGTACGGTGGAGGTCGGCGATGTGATCGAACTCGAAGATGGGGGGGGACAAGTACGCAAGATTGGCATTCGAACTTCATTGGTGCATCAGCGCAGCGACACCATTGCCATCGTACCGAATTCAAAACTGATCTCATCAAATGTGGTCAACTGGAGTCATACCAACCGTCGAGCACGATTTTCGGTTCAGGTCGGTGTGGCTTATGGGAGTGATCCTCAGGTGGTACGCAGTCTTCTGTGCAAAGCGGCCACTGATCACACGCTGGTGGAAAAATCTCCCAACCCATTTGTGCGCTTTACGGATTTTGCAGATTCAGCCCTGATGTTTGAGGTGTTTTTCTGGTCCAAGCAGTTTATGAGTATTGATGATGTGAAAAGTGATCTGCGATTTGAGATTAACGAGCTCTTCCTAAAGAACCATATTTCCATTCCATTTCCACAACGAGATGTATGGTTTAGAAATAGCGGTGAGTAATCTACTTGCAAAAAAGGCCGTTAAATTTATTAAGTTTTACGTTAAACTGCCGTTAAAAAAGACCTCATATAGTCGCTTTTTTTAGCTGTAAAGATCTGATTATAAGCGACTTATGCATATCCGGGCCAAGGGGAGCTAAAAGGTTGCTGTAACCTGTTCCGTCGCTGCAAAGTCTTCCTTACGAAACGTTTAGCTAAAAGGCTAATTTTGCCAACGCTAGAAATTTGAAAAATAACTGTTTGAATAACATAGTCTTATGAAGTCATTACTCTCCACATTCGTGCTTCTTTGCGGATTCGCGCTTTCGCTTTCGGCACAGAAAATCGCCATAGTCGATATCTCCCAGGTTCTTGATAATATGGATACCTACCAAGCTGCTCAAGCAGACCTGGATAAGATCGCCCAAACGATGCAGCAAGAAATCGGCATCAAGCAGGACGAAATAAAAAGCATGTACAACAAATACCAAGCGGAGTTGGTGCTGCTGAGTGACGATATGAAAAAACAGAAGGAAGATGAGATAATGGCGAAGGAGCGCGAGGTGCGCGACATGCAGAAAACTAAATTCGGCCCGGAAGGTGAGTTGTTTCAAAAACGCCAGTCACTCGTCTCTCCCATCCAAGAAAAAGTCTACAGCATCATCCAGGATTATGCCAACGAAAGGGGGTATGATATCATCATCGATAAAGGAGGTACCTCCGGCATTTTATTCACAAATGACCGCTACGATAAAACCGAAGACATACTTCGGCTGGTGAAGTAGCAAGAAATACTATTTTTGTCACCCGATTTTCAACAACTTAAAAGGAATATCAAAATAATGAATACGCTAATAAAATACACTTTGGTTCTAGCACTTTGTGCAACCACTACCGTCTTCGCTACTGCACAGAGTAATATCGGCTACGTAAACTCAGTTGCCCTCTTACAAGAAATCCCTGAGGTAAAACAGGCAGATGCCAATCTCAAAGACCTCCAAACTCAATTGGAGAAAAAAGGCCAGAGCATGGTCGAAGAGTTTCAAAAGAAATATCAAGAGCTGCAGGTCAAAGAGCAAAATGGTGAGCTATCTCCCAAAATGCTGGAAGAAGAAGGTGCCAGGCTCCAAGAAGAGCAGACAAAGATCCAGCAGTACGAGCAGGATATGCAAAAACAACTAGCTGAAAAGCAGCAGACTCTCTTGCAGCCTATCCTCGATCGTGTCAATGCACAGATCGCTGAAGTCGCCAAGGAAGAAGGGATGAACTTCATCCTCGATTCCAGCAATCAGGTGCTGCTCTACGCCGACGAGACCAAAGATGTCACCGAGAAGGTACGCGCAAAGCTTGGTCTGTAGCAGAGCCTAAAACGTAAGCAAAGAATTATGGGGAGTTCGTTTTGATGCGAGCTCCCTATTTTTTTGTCTTCTTCTCAACGGCTGGGTTCTCGATCCACTTTCCCCATTTCTTGCTGTAGGCGTGTACCTCCTTTGTTTCCACTCCTACATTATCCACCACGGGATGTCCTTGATTGACCCACTCGAAGATGCTTCCGTAAAGATTTTTGACCTCTGTAAATCCCAGTTCTTGCAGTTTTTCTCCAGTCTTCTCACTGCGGTATCCGATACTGCAGTATAGGACAATGGGTTTATCTTTCGGCAGGCCCTCAAGCGCTGTGCGATCAAAGTCTTTGAAGCCAATGTATTTTGCTCCTTCGATATGACTCACTGCATATTCGTCTGGCTCACGAGCATCAAGCAACACGTATTCGTCCTTGGTTTCAGCCAGCTCTCCCACGGTAATAATCGGAACTGAAAAATCAAGGTAGGACCGAATGGTCTGATCAAAATCTGGATTACTAACCAGTGCAGCCGTTTGAGGCTGTGCAGAACAAGCCGATAGTGATAGATAAAAGAGTATAAAAAGTGTCGTTCGCATTTTTTTAATCTATTTGAATTGGGCCGTTGCCAACGCGATCATCGATCCATGATCCTCTTAGACAATACTGACCCAAAACATCCTCAATAAATGCGAGCACATCACTGCGGTGCTCTTGAGGATATAGCAAGTGTATATTGGGGCCAGCATCAATGGTAAAGAAGACGGGTAGGTGGGTAGATCTCCGAAATTCTTGAATAAGCTGTATGATTTTTAGGGTATTGGGGGCCAATAAAATCACATATGGTCGCGACGCCATCATCATCGCATGCAGCTGCATGGCCTCTACCTCGATCAGAGAGCCGACTCTCTCCGTATCTCCTTGCTGCAACGCCTGCATCAACTGGAGTAAGTTTTTTCGAGCCTCTGCATAGCGAACCTGTGCATAAACATGATCTTCCATAAGACGGTGCCCCGCCGAACTGGATACAGATTTGCTACCGCTATCTACCAGCAATATGGCGTTTCCATAGCTATGAAATACTTCATGAATGCGATCTTTTACACCGATGGCAAACTCATCTGATGAAGCCGATTCTTCTCCATGCTGCCCCCAAAGTGCTGCCGTATCAAAGATCGATCGGGAGGCGCTTCCTGAGCCCAATCGCGCCACGTACGAGGCTTTTTTTCGATAGGCTGTGTCTTCTTCAAGGGTTCCAAAGCATTGATACTCTATACTGCAAAGACAGAGCGCTAATGCACTGAAGGCAGAGGCTGAACTGGCAATGCCTGATGAATGGGGAAATGAATTGCGACTGCGTATATCAAGATGCAGCTGGTCGATAAAGGGAAAAATGCTGGTTACTTCTTGCAGGTACTTACCGATGCGATCAGCAAATGCAGGCTCCTCTTTTGCATCAAAAAGAAAAGCAAAGGAATCTTTATCATCGGCGGATCGCGGGCGATAGGCAATGCTCGTCTCTGAATAGCTCTCGCTAAGCGTAAAGCTGACCGAAGGATTGCGTGGCAACTGTACCCCATGTTTGCCCCAATATTTGACCAGTGCAATATTTGAAGGACTGCGCCACGCAGCGCGACCCTTGGGAATTTTCTCTTTAAAAACAAGTTCTGCTGAATCTTTAAACATCATGTTCTTACTTGTCGTAAGATATATCGAAATCATCCAATACCATATCCATAATCGGATCTTCTCCGATGATGTACCCACGTTTCAGCTGATATCCAAAAAATTTGCCCGTAGTATTCCAGTAACTTGCGGAGAGCGATCCACGCAAGGATTTGATCAACTCAAACATTGGTGTATCCAGCTCATTCTCGATCATGTGGACTAAAATGCGGCCCTGGGTTTTGGTCAGTTTTCGCAGTGGTTTATCAAAATTTTCTTTGAGGTCTTTCTGCAGCTTACGGGCATATTTTTTCTTCTTACGCCTTTTCAGATCGATTGTATTCTCTTCAAGATCACGAAAGGTCTTGATTGCCTCGACAGCGTAAGGATAAACCACATTGGCGTATTTGCGATAGCGCAGATACGTTAAGTACTCCAGTCGGTTGGCAAATCGCTTCGGGGCGGTGACACTGATGTCTTCGAGTTCGGCAATATAGAGCGTATCCCCTTTGGTGATGACCGCGGTAACCACCTGACCATTAATCTCCATCTTTTCTCGAATCTCCTCATCGGGCTGGCTGTATAGCGCAGCTCCTAACAACAAAAATACAACACAGAGATTACACCCTCTTCTCCCAATCATGGACATAAAACGTTTAAATCTTGCCATAAAATGTGCCCTCTACTGATTTCAACCATCTAAAACGTACCGATCCTTCTCTAGAAATATTTTGGTAACACTCCGCTTTTGTCTACAAAAGATGCGCTATCCTTGGCACAGGTTGAAAAACCTAGTACTGCAGTAAACACCCAGTGCGATGAAATAAATCCCGTGTCAGTCCTAAGGAAGAAACCATCTATTTTCTCTCGATTACCTGATCCACCATTTGATAAGCCACAAATCGAAACGTCGAAGTAATCATCACTCGCACGAATACTGGTCTAGCTGACTATCTTTGGCCGTGCAACAAAATGCCATGACTGCAGCTGCCCGGGTGATATCTTTTCTTTTCCACCCTCTCCTTATGCTCACTTTTGGATTGGGTCTCATCCTTGCGACAAATCCATACGCATTTGGATTCCGGGAGATGGAAGAGGGCTGGCAGCTTGCGCTACTTTGCTTTATCTACACCTTTTTATTTCCTACGATCACTCTGCTCATCATGCGCGGTCTCAATATGGTGAATTCGCTGGCCCTGGAAACCAAGGAA
>CAJQNM010000829.1 GCA_905479665.1 uncultured Saprospiraceae bacterium | reverse complement strand
CAAGGCCGCTCTCCACAGGGTTGAAAGAGGAGGTAAGTAGGGGGATACCGAAATGTTTGCGTACGAGTGTTCCAGACGTCGTTGGAGAGGAGTTCGTCTCTGCTGGTGCCGATGGCGTCGAGGTGGGTATCCCCAGCGGACATGGCAGTGCGCAGGGTGGTGTCCTCTACCGTGCGCAACTCGAGGTACCTTGCCGTGTTGTCGTCATCAATCACGTGAGTGAGCCTCGCACCAGAGAAACCAAGATCTCTTTCAGAGCCGGGTGGCCCGCGCAGAGCCCGGTTCGAAGATCTCCGACCTTGGCCATGTATGCGG
The DNA here is from genome assembly GCA_905479665.1 of uncultured Saprospiraceae bacterium. Classification (GTDB taxonomy): domain Bacteria; phylum Bacteroidota; class Bacteroidia; order Chitinophagales; family Saprospiraceae; genus CAJQNM01. The sequence goes on along the minus strand of CAJQNM010000829.1, from coordinate 2,435 downwards.
AGTCAAAAGTCATCTGCGGTTGGTACTGGGGGAGTTTGGTAACGTTACTGACAGAGAAGGTGACGGCAGCCGCCGCCGCACGCTGTGGACCGAAAGGTAGGCCGGCGCCCGTCAGTCTCGCCGGCAGCGCCGCTACGACACAGGCCTGAGCCAGAAGACTAGGGATGCCGAGCAGGTTCCCTTTCCCAGAAACGTCTCGCTTCACGAAAAATCCTACTTGACCTTTATTTAGCTCGTTGAAATTCTTTTTCCCATGCCACTGATTGGATATTTTTTTCTGCTCATTCCATTCATTTTCAACGCCATTGAACTCATCAAATAGGAGATTGGAACGCTGACTTGTTTATTTGTGTTTATGTACGTTTATTTTGCGTTTATTGCGCTCGATTATTTGATTTATGTATATAACGGTTTCTGCTTTGTTTATGAAACTCGAGTTTAATTACCCAAAGTAACGGAAGTTTACAACGCTGGCCTTATCCAGCGTAGGCATCAGAATTTTCTGAGAGCAAAATCGTGATATACACTCTGGCGAATTGCAAGGGCACATACCTATCGTAATTGCAATTGGTTTCAGATAGAAGTCATACGGTATAAGCTGATTGTATCATTGGTGTAACTTTCTAACACTCCGTATAGCCGCTGTATACCCTGGACTCTTCCTGAAGGCGGAAGGCGAGTAGAAGCGGAAACCAAAATGTGGCCGTATATCAGGGCATCGTAATGCGGAATGTTGTAGAAATTTTGGTTTTATTAGTTTTCATTAGATTTAGTTCGTGATTAACCGGCCAATTAAAATTATTAATTAAACCCGCCATTCCACGGCTGGTGAAGTTCAGCATCACGAATTTAAACTTCCCCAATGTGTATAATAACATAATACCAATGCCTCTCCCATGGAAATATAATAGTCTCGGTCGGAGCCGAGCGTCAACTGAAGAGAGGTGTTGTCGGGTATTTTGATATCGGCGCGATTTATCTATAGCGGCGCTTAATCACGGTGCTCATATACACCTGGTAACTTATTTTTAGATAATTTTAGGTAACAACATCCGGGATTAAGCGCCCAGCCGGAGCTTTTTTGCTATATAGCAGTACAGTTAATCCAAACTGCGCTATCCTTCGTTCTCAAGAAAAGGAGAAAATGCAACAAATGAAATTTCCCCGACAAGCCAGTCCGGAACGGGTCTAAATAAATATATGATAGACCTCAAAATGATCAAACCAGATCAGACATATGGTAATTGCCATAGTATATGTTGATGGATGATGCAATGAATGCGAGCAAAAGCAAAAAAATGCGGTGGCTCCACACAGGAGATTTTAGTTTGTACTGCAGCTTTCGAAGAAAAGAAGTCGAAGTGTTTTGACAAATGATGATCGAAACAAATGTGTTAGTGGCGCTGGCAAGGAAGTTCAGCAAGTGCCTTGGCGCTGACGAGGAAGTTCAGCAGTATGTCGATGAAGACAAAGCTCAATGTCTATGTTAATATGAATCAGGGCAGTATCGTCGATAGGAGTTCAATAGAGCTGAGAGTTATTTTCCAAGTTCTGTACCATGGCGATGCAAATCGGCGTCTCAGATACACAACGAAGTATTGTTTTCTCATAGTGGAAAATGAAGAAGTTGGGAAATGTAAAATAGTTACTCTGGATTTGGACAAGAAGAGTCCAAGACCAATCAAATGATCGAAACGGGAATGTCGATCAAAAAACTTGTTAAAAGTATTGGTATCTAATCAACACAGATCAACCCAGATAACAAGAAAATGAAGAGCAATTTGAAGCAAAGTGGATTTATGTAATTGGATCAGATTCTGAATAAACCGGCTTTCGTGAGGTCATAGCACCGATTTGTGCTCGTGAGATGACCAAGTGAATTTGCCAGGTAGGTTTGTTTTGTTTAGCACCGATTTGTGCTCGTGAGATGACCAAGTGAATTTGCCAGGTACATAAACAAATTTACGAGGAAAAGAAATTGATTAAGCGAAGCTATAAATTTTCGCCGCGATCGCGATATACCAGTTGCTTGGTGATAAATACCAAAGCTAACGGAAAAGATCGGGAGTTACTGGAGTATAGTACATCTAGAACTACATGGACCTGGGGCTGCAGTTCCAAAACTGCGCGACGACTAGCTCGATTGGCTGTGATATACATTCAAGTGGGTCCCACTGGGAGTTATGTTCAAATATTTACACGTTGATATTACGGAAGAAAAAAGAGAAACCCAAAAACAAAACTACGGTCCACTACTCGGAATTGAAGGCCCATTGAAGCGAGTCCATTATGAATGCTAATGAACTTCTTGTTAGTGGCACTGGGCAATTTAGGTAATGTGCTACTTCTGATACATATGGGTCTTGTCCTTCCTGAATACACACAGCAAACCAGGTGCTGAATAAAAAATATCGTGCTTGGACTTGTATATCACA
>CAJQNM010000828.1 GCA_905479665.1 uncultured Saprospiraceae bacterium | reverse complement strand
TTCTGGATGATGATATAACTGATGTAAATGCTGACGATCCCTTGACCGATGCCCAGGTCGACTGCTTCAATCGGTGCCATCCGGAGCTACCCGAAGACCAAGTGGTCCTCACCGCTAGTGGATCGATCAATAATCTAGATCGCTTCAAAATGGGTCATTTTTGGGTGAAGGACTTGCAGGTCGAAAACACTTCTGTCGACGGCAGTTTTAGTGGATCCGGAGTAGTCGTTTGGCCCTTCATGGATTCGTTGCATCTGGCGGTAGATTTTTCCGGAGTCAAGGTAAACGCTGCGGGGGAGGCACTGACAGGCTCCGTGGAAGGACAAGACGAGTCAGCCCAATTCGGCGATCCGACCATACTGGATCAGATAGCTGGGATCATGAGTGGTGATGGGCACACCACCCAGAGTACACTGCTGGAAGCTTTGGATGCCGGTCTAGCGGCCGGTCGACTCATAGGTGACATCGTTCGTGGAGATCCCATCGGCATACCCTTTGGATTCAATCAATCCATCGGAGGGCAGCAGTTTTTGTTTGCGTGCTCTGAGTTTGAAATCGAAAAGGATCCCACCACCAACGCTTTCGCAGCTAAGAGCGACTTCCTGGCCATAGTCAACCTACCTGCGCTTGGAGAACGGGCACATTTTGGCATGGGTGCAGCCAATGTTTGTACAGGCCCGGATGGATTCGGTAGTGAGGTCACTTATCATCTGGCGCAAGATATTTTAGTGGATATGGATGGGGGGCTCAGTCTTTACTTGCGGGGAAATGCAGCATTTGACGAAGACAACAACGATCCGAGCACTACTCCACTGTACCTCGAGATGGACTGCAATGGTTTTCGGGCGGTGAATATTGCTGGGCGTGTTGAATTTCCGGAGACGCTACTGGCTCTCGAAGAAAACGACACCATCGCTCCGGGGTTGGTCAATGGGTATTTCAATACCAAGTTTGAGCTGTTACCCAGCGAAGAGAACAATGTTTATGTGGCGATGGGGGGAGCCACTGGAGAAATTCCTGGCACCCATATGCTCATCTCCTTTGCGATGGATGATTTTCAGTTAATTGATTTGCCGGGATGGGGCTTTCGTCTGCAAGAAGGATATTTTGATTTATCCGAAATTGAAAATCCAAGTGGAATTGTGTTTGATGCTTCGTTTGATTTTTCAGATTTCACGGGTACCGCCGGTGCCGGATCGATGATCAATGTGTGGCAGGGATTTTTTCTCAAAGAAATCGAGCTGCGAGTCCCCAAAGATTTTACCACCGGACAACGACTGTCCATTGGGATCAATAATATATTGATTGACCCCAATTTCTCTTGCGATATTCTTGTACAAGATATTCTGGCCTACGAAAATGGAAATATAAAAGGCTGGGGATTATCCATCGATGAGTTTGAATTAAAGATTTTACAAAACAACTTTAATGGTGGCGGACTCTCTGGCCAACTGGGTAGTCCCATTATCGGAGAGCTTGAAACCTTGGGCTATTCAGCCAATTTTTATCGACGAGATGAGGATCAAAAATTTGAGCTCAGTGCAGTGCTTTCACCAAACGAGAATGTTACCATACCTATGGCAGTGGCAGATGCCAACATCTGCGCTAGCTCCTATGTCGGATTTACCATTGCACCGGAAAAGGAAAATACCAACCTGGAAATATTTCTCAAGGGTGGCATGAGCATGAATCTTACGGATGCTCTTGACATCAGCTCCGGCGAATTTGAAGTGCAGTTTGCCGATTTCCAACTAAAGTACAACAGTGCCATCGGGTTTGATACGGATCACACCTCTTTTGGTTTTGGTCTGGGCAGCGTCTGTCAGAGCACGCCCTTCCCAACCCTGAATGAAATGAAGACAGGTTTGCAGGACGCTGCAGCTGCTGCGCAAAGCATCGACATAAATCGCAGTTTGGCGGTGTCACTAAATATCGACCAGGGATCGGCCGCGGACGATCCTGACCTACTGGGCAGCCAGGAAACCATGAACGGATTTCCTATCAAAATTCATGATTTTGCCCTGGGATTGGATCAAGGTAATCCGATCTTGGCTTTTTCCATCGACCTATCACTCGCAGGCACCTCTCAAGCATTGTCGATGGGCACCGACCTTACCTTGCGCACCGCAAGCGAAGTGATCAACGGCAAAAAGCGATTTAAGATTGATGGCGTTGACTTTAATTGTGGACGTATTGGAGGAGATCTTGACTGGATCAAACTGGGAGGTTGTCTCTGCTACCAAAACGATCCTGGCCTGACCGGCTACTTTGGCCAGATCGTGGTCGAAGCGGGCGCACTAGCGGTAGACTTGAAAGCCGGCTTCGCTACTGCCGGTGGCAAGGGATCTGGCATAGAATTCGGTACTGAAGACTATTATGGACTCTGGTATATCGACGGTATGGTGTCGATGTCACCCGGAATTGTCATGGGCCCTGTAACGCTTAATGGCCTGGGAGGTGGCATTTATTGGAATGCCCAACCTGCTCCACTGGTCGATGTCAATGTTCTGCAAGATGTGGCCGCGGATGGTCAGCTCGCTGATGTAGGAGCATGTATGGAAAGTCTTGCACTTGATCTCTCTGGACAGACTTCGGCGGCACTCAGCCAAGGACCACCCACGGCTGACTTTGGAAATCGCACAATCAAATTGCAAACCAGTGTGTCTGTCCTCTCTGAGCAAGTGCTGATTGCAGATCCGATCATCAGCGTCACCTGGAATGCCAACGAAGGCATTGAGGCACTGGAGGTAGGGGCATGGTTCTACATTCTACAGGATGCATATGCCAGCCGTGGAGCTCCGAGTGGATCATCTCCGCAATTGGCGGGTGTTGATCTGCCAGACCTGCCGCTGGCACAGGGCGTCGGTGACTATGGCTCCCGACTGTGGGGGTCGAAGATGATGGGCCTTTACATCGACCGAACCAGCGGAGGCGAAAAATTTGCCGTGATCGGTCAGGGACAGGTATACATGAATGTCATACCCGATGTACTTTACGGTGCAGCTTCAACGCAGGATCCCTACAAATTGGTCCAGCATGATTTTGCCTTGGGCGCCAACGATCATGAATATCTTGTAGCCTACGGAGGTGAAAACGATTTCTATTTTCATTTCTTCTTAGGCAATCCCTACGATCCCGCTATTGGGCCAGGCCAGGCCGAATTTGATCTGCTCGCGGCAGTAGGAGACAACTCCCAGGCCAGTCTAGCAGTAAAGGCCGGAGGGTATTTTATGCTGGGCAACGGCATACCCACCCATCTACCACCACCGCCCGACAACATCCTTACCATATTAAACGGCGGAAGGACCGACGATGGCGAAAACTCCTTCGAACCCGACGAGGCCATTGACACAGAAGAGGGTAGCGAAGTTCGAGCCACCACAGAAGGCCTGGTGATGGGTGGAAATGTCGGCATCGATATCGATTTCCATAAAATTATTTATGCCGAATTTAAGGTGGATCTCGGCTTCGACTTTATGCTCATCGACGCGGGCGGCATGGAGTGCTATATCGGAGATGGGCAAGGAATTGCTGAACCTGGATTTTTTGGCTGGTACGGGAATGGACGTGTCTATGCTGGGGTATCGGGAGCACTGGGCATCAAGGGAAAAATCCTAGGTGTCGAGGTCGACTACAAGCTCTTCGAACTTGGGGCAGCCATGATGATCGAAGGTGGGGGGCCCAATCCGTTCTGGTTTGACGGGAGGGCAGCCGTATATTATAGCGTGCTAAATGGCAAACTCAATGGGTCGGCCAGAGTTGAAGTATCGCTTGGGAATAAATGCTATAGTTATCCGGAGTCACCCTTCGGCATCCCGATCATCGCTGAGACATATCCACCTGAACCGACAGGAGAAAAGACCGATGTCTACGACCCCTATTTGAGTCCAACGGCATTTTTCACCATGGAGGTCGCCGAATCCGCTACGCCAAGTCAAGCCGCCATCACCATTCCTGATGTCAATGATGAGGAGTGGACGCTGGCACCGGTATTGACCAAATTAACCTTGGTACCCACTGGCAACAACGATTTGGACGTTCCGGCAATTGATACAGAAAAAGAACGTATTAGCACTACAGGAAAATCGGCCAGCCTTTATTTTACGGAAGCCTTAGCCGAAGTTTCACATGAAGATGCGAAAAAGAAAAAGTGGAAATTTTCTGTAGAAGTACAGGCCCGACAACTTGGGGAAAATGGAAAATGGTCAGCGGTCTTTGAGCCCGACAATCCCGCTGTTCCCTGGAGCGAAAGTCGTGAATTTGATTTTCGCACTGAACCCTTGCCACTTTACAGCGATATAGTCACGCATACATACCCCGTAAAAGGAATGCGCAATTTCTTCACCGAAGAGGCTATTCTGCCGTCAGAGTACGGGGGGCCAGAGCAAGGTAGCTTTCAATTTGCCAGCGAGGTGCACGATCAATATTTTTATACGGAATTAAATGAAAAGGAATATTCGTACCATTTAATTACTCGTACAGCCAACGATCAGGAGATTTCCGACGATCAAGAGATTGATCTGGGTGCCGACGACCATCAGATAAACTTCACAATTCCGACACTGGAAAATAATACCGAATATCTGATGCAAATTGTGCGACGTGAAAAAATAGATCCCACAGTCAACCAATATGGCATACCTATGTACGAGCTGACGGTTGATGCCTTAGCTCTCCTACAGGATTACGATCTTTCGAGTGAGTATACAGTGAGCACCGAGATCGAAACCATCGATCCATCCTATGCCGTTGGTAGACATGAGACCCTTATTCATCATCTAATTTTCCAGACCAGCTCATTCGGGACGTTGCACGAAAAGCTGCAGGGTGTCACGCTCAGTCTAGAGGAAACCAACAATGATTGGCAAAACATCCATTTTGAAAACTTGGGGGAAGCATTTGATCAGATCGATGTAGAAGGACTCGAGACGAGAATTATGCTAGGACAGGAAGAGATCATCGCACAAACTCTGCCACGCATTTACTTTGTCGATCTCTTGCAGGGAGCTTTCCATGAGAGCTATTCTAAACCACAAATGAATGACCTCTTCCACAGTTTCACTACAGATATTCAAGGCCAAGATGTCGGTTTGCAACATGCCAATCTGGTTTTTGAATCAGTCAGCAATGACAGAGGAACATTGAACGCTGGCGGAATAGGCTTTGAAATTGCAACCGAAGAAAATTTGGATGATACCGATGACAATCCACTCGGTAATCCTGGATCGCTTGGTGGTATCGATCACGAGACGGCTGATATCCAGTGGCAGGACCATCTCTGGTGCTGGCAAGATCGATATTTCCTCAACAATGGAAATTGCTCTGCCCCCTATTTCAATATGTTGGACAGGCAGGCATTCAGCAATGGGTGGAGTGAAGTATATGGAGAGGGCACCTACTATCTGAATGAAGAGATAAAGACAAACCAGTCAGATTTGCCTGAGCCCATTGATCAAGAGATTGGGACTCAAACTGAGTTTGAAATCTCACACATCATCTCGGCTGAATCGGCATCAAATACAATGCAAGCTTCCTCTACAATGTGGCTCGGAGATGCCGAATTGGTGATCAAAGTAGATTCTCGTCTGCTGGTGGCCGAGGATGTCGAAGCAGCAATTGATGATGCACTTTACATCATCGAAACCACCGAATGTTTTGATTGTGATGATGACCCCAATAATCCGGGATATAACGAATGGCGACAGACCAAGGACGAAAATGATGTGGCCAATCATTTACGTCGCTTCAAGGAGGCCTTCAATACCATCGTACAAGGCCCACTCTATGCTGGATCCGTATCGACTCAAGAGTTTTATGGTATCGCTGTCGCGACAGACAGGATTGCGTCCTCACCTGCGGAGTTAAATACTACAGCATCTGCAGATCAAGGAAGCTTTAATTTGGTCAAGTCCGAATCCATTTCACTGAATTCGGGATTTAATCAACCTGATGTCGATGGGGACGCGAGTAGTCTTGCGGCCGACTTTGGGGTATCGCACGACAACGATAGTCTGAATGGATCAAGTAATAACGATAACCAATGGCAGACTACTACTACTAATGTACCCTACTCCGGCAACCAGAGTTTTTACGACTCTTACAGCCTCGGACCTTTTGTATCCAGTGCAATCAAGGTAGCATTTAATAAGGCTGCCATAGATGCGGAGCACAAGAGTGTATCACCCACTTTAGGAAAAACAGTGACTATAACAAAAACTCACTGATGCATGCTGACAATTTAGGAAGCGAAGAAAAAAT
>CAJQNM010000827.1 GCA_905479665.1 uncultured Saprospiraceae bacterium | reverse complement strand
CGACCTTGCCATCCTCCACACGTCGTATTTTGAGTTGCTCGACAATCCCCGTGAGATGGCCTTGGTCATTTACCTCACACACACCCCGATTTACATGGCCCTGATCAGACAAGGTATTTTTCAAAATGTATCCCACCATCGCATAGAGTTGTTCACTTACTTTGTTGCGAAGGAATTCTGCCATGATTGCAAACGAATCCTGACCATAATAATCATCTGCATTGATGACGGCAAAAGGCTCCTGGATCACATCTTTTGCCACTAAAACTGCATGCGAAGTGCCCCAGGGCTTTTCTCGATCAGGTAGATCCGGCACCGTTGATATTTCGGGATTGACAGGCTGACAGACATAGTCGACTTCCATCATGTCGGTAAATTTTGCACCGATTTTATCCTTAAAATCTTGCAAGAAAAAATCGCGGACCACAAACACCACTTTACTAAATCCGGCACGAATAGCATCGTGTAGCGAATATTCGAGAATAGTTTCACCTGAAGGCCCAAGTCCATCCAGCTGTTTGAGGCCTCCGTAGCGGCTTCCCATTCCGGCAGCCAGTACCAAAAGGGTGATTTTTGTGTCGTTCATGACAAAGTAAATTTGGCCTCAAAGATACTAAGCTCTCATGGAACCCATACGTCTGGACATGATATCTGAGTGCGATTAAAATGTATCTTGGTATCAAAGTTTTTCTGCATGAACATCTCTACGCTAGATCTGTGTATCGTTGGCTTCTTTTTGCTCTTGACGCTCGGCATAGGTCTCTGGGTCTCTCGAAAATCTGGCAAGGACACCAATGAATTTTTCCTCTCTGGCCGCAGCATGCCATGGTGGTTGCTGGGTATGTCGATGGTGGCCACAACCTTTTCTACGGATACCCCAAATTTAGTCACCGATATTGTTCGTCAAAATGGTGTTTCTGGAAACTGGGTATGGATGATCTTCCTGGTCACTGGGATGCTTACTGTCTTTGTTTATGCCAAATTGTGGCGCAAGTCGGCAGTCACGACCGATATCGAATTTTACGAAATGAGGTACTCTGGGCCAGCGGCCCGATTCCTCAGAGGATTTCGTGCACTTTTTCTGGGTCTTTTCTTCAATGTTCTGGCGATGGGAGCCGTCTCGCTAGCAGCCATTAAAATAGGCGAGGTAATGCTCGGCCTAGAGCCTCTGCAGACGATCGGTATAGCAGCGGTGATCACAGTGATCTTCAGCTCGTTGGGTGGATTTCGCGGAGTCGTATACACAGATTTTGTGCTATTTTTTGTAGCGATGACGGGTGCCATCGGAGCTGCTATCGTTGCTGTAAACCTACCAGAAGTGGGAGGTCTGGAAGCGATGTTGGCTCATCCAAATGTAGCAGGCAGCATAAACATCTTACCTGATCTGAACAATCATGATATCATGATCACGCTGGTCATCATACCGCTCGCGGTGCAATGGTGGGCTGCTTGGTATCCAGGTTCTGAGCCGGGTGGAGGAGGATACATTGCGCAGCGCATGCTAGCGGCCAAAAATGAAAACCATGCCATTGGCGCCACCTTCTTTTTCAACATTCTGCACTATGCCTTGAGACCCTGGCCATGGATTTTGGTGGCACTGGCATCCTTGATTGTTTTTCCAGATTTGGAAAGTATCCAGCAAGCGTTTCCCAATGTTTCGGAAAGTAAATTAGGGCATGACCTGGCATATCCAGCTATGCTCACGTATCTGCCCCAAGGATTATTGGGTTTGGTATTGGCAGGTCTACTATCTGCATTTATGTCTACGATATCTACCCATCTCAATTGGGGTGCTTCTTACCTGGTCCATGACTTTTATCGCAGATTTGTAAATCCTAATGGGACTGAACGTGACTATGTACTGGCCGGACGAGTCTTTACTTTTCTCCTCATGGCCCTAGCTGCCGGCCTAGCGCTCATTCTCACCAATGCCCTGCAAGCCTTTCAGTATATCTTGATGTTTGGAGCAGGCACAGGAATGATTTTCATCTTGCGTTGGTTTTGGTGGCGTATAAACGCATGGAGTGAGATTGCGGCTATGTTTAGTTCAGGCATTATTTCCTTCATTTTTGCTTTCTTGGGATATCCAGAAAGTTGGGATCCAATATATCAGTTTCCCATCATCGTGGCCATCACCACGACGGTCTGGATTTTGGCCACTTTTCTTACTCCACCGGAAGATCACCAGACACTGAAAGAATTCTATCGCCGCATCCAACCGGGGGGAAGAGGCTGGGATCATGTGGTCAATAAAGCTGCCGCTGAAGGAGACGATGTCAGAGATCCAAAAGCAGTTTGGACTGTGCCAAGTGGTATCATTGCCATGGTCCTCGGCTGTATCTTGATCTATTCCCTCATGTTTGCCACTGGAAAATGGCTCTATGGTGAAACGACCTCAGCCATGATCCTGAGCACAGTAGCGATCATATCGGCCGTTATTCTGATGCGCTATTGGCGAAAGGTAGGAAGCAACATTGTATAGTGGTGCAATAGCATGTTTAGTCATGAAATGGACATACGAGTTCGTTACGGTGAGACTGACCAGATGGGTCTGGTCTACTATGGCAACTACTGCTTGTACTATGAGGTAGCTCGAGTGGAAGCCATACGCTCCCTCGGCATCACTTATCGATCCTTGGAGGAGTCTGGTATTCTGATGCCCGTCGTCAGAGTGGAGTCAAAGTACATCCATGGAGCACAGTATGACGATTTGATTCGAGTACGATCGACTGTTCCTGAGCTACCGGATCGGTTCATTACGTTTCGAGTGGAGATGTTTCGAGATCAACAAATTATTCATCAGGCCAAAGTGGTACTGTGTTTTAGGGACGCCGTCTCGGGCAAGCGTATGCGCACCCCACCTACAATTATTGATAAATTAGCTCCATATTATTCTCCTTGAAAACCTTTCTTAAAAAGAAGATCGATCCATTTATTCGGTGGTCACGTAAGCATACCTTGCCGGGCTTTCAAGGAATTTCCATTTTTAATGTGCTGTCATTTCTCGCTCAGGAGGTACGCGATTTCGACCTTATTGTTCGATCTCAATCGATGGCTTTTAGCTTCTTTCTAGCGCTATTCCCAGCAATCATTTTTCTCTTTACGCTGGTTCCTTTTATCCCCATCGAAAATTTTGACCAACAGTTGCAGCAATCGATCGAAGCGGTCATGCCTGAAAATGTACATCATTTTATTTTTGAATCGGTACAAGACATCCGCAAGCGATCTGGGGCCGGTCTATTGAGTTTGGGATTTGCGCTCTCGATATTTTTTGCATCCAACGGCATGATGAGTATGCTACGTGGGTTTAAGAAAACACATACAGGGTCTTTTCGCAGCCGCAATGCCTTTCAAAAAAGAGGCGTAGCGATCTTACTTACCCTGCTCCTTAGCATACTACTCGTCGTCGCTGTGGCAAGTATTTCATTGGGGAATAAGGTTATCGCGTACGTGCTCAATCTGACTCATTACGGAGACTGGGAGGTGATCGTCTTTCAAATTGTAAAATGGATATTGGTCGTAGGCATCTTTTATATTATTTTTTCGATGGTTTATCGTTTTGGGCCCGCCCTGCGAGACCGCTTGGGTTTCTTTAATGCCGGTGCTTCGCTAGCAACAATGCTGGGTCTACTTTCTTCCATCATATTCTCTTACGTGATTGATAATTTTGGAAATCAAAGCCGCATCTACGGCTCGCTGGGAGCAATTATGGTGACCATGATTTGGATGCAGATTAATTGTTTTATTATTCTCGTGGGTTTTGAGTTAAATGCCAGCATTGCGGTAAATAGGGATTTGGGTAATACTTTGAAGACGAAAAACGAGGACTCTCAGAATACTACCCAATCCAGGTAATTATCGCTATTGATCACATGAAATTCCGAATCAGGATAGTTCTTTTCCCATGCGACAGGAACTCGCGTAGATCTTTTTGGATTCCACATAAATTCATATCCATATAATTTTCCACCTCGGTCTTCTACCCAATCAATCTCCTGCTGGTCATATGTGCGCCAGAAGTAATTATTTACAATCATCTTATCGTAGGATTGAACTTTCAATCGTTCACCGATAATATAGTTTTCCCAAAGCAATCCAACATCATCTCGTGTTTCAAGAGGATTGACATTGGCGATCAAGAGGTTTCTTATTCCATTGTCATGAAAGTACCATTTGCTATTCTTTGTCACTTCCTTTCGCAAGTTTCTGCTGAACCCTCCCACTCTATGGATAACAAAAACTTTAGTGAGCAGATCTAAATACTTTTCTACTGTATTCTTGCTCATTGACAGCTGCCCGCCCAATTCTTGCAAAGATACTTCGCCTCCGACCTGAAAGGCAATTAACCTAAGAAGTGAAATTATTTTATCTGAATTTCTGATTGTTTCAAAAGCCAATATGTCTTTTAGCAAGTAGGAGTTAATTATCTCACTTAAATAGTCAGCTTTTTCTTTGTTTCCATTGAGATGGATCAACTCTGGATAATTTCCAAAAACCAACCGATTCTTAAGATTGCTCCGTTTTTCAATAATGTTTTCGATTTGATTCAGCTCTTGCTCAGACAGCGCAAATAAACGAAAGGTCTTTTTTCTACCTGTAAGGGGCTCACCGGTTGAATTCTCAATGTCAAATGCGGAAGAACTTGTGATCAAGATTCGGATACCTGCAATGTGATCAACCATCAATTTGAGCTTTGCTCCTATGTCAGGTATCTTTTGAGCCTCATCGATGATCAACAGTTTTACATCGCCCAGTATCCGTTTGTAGTTTTGGATGCTTCTGTTCTCTAGCATCGAAATCACTTCAAAGTCCTCCCCACTGAGCAGCAGATAGGGTTCTTCGGTTTCGGTCACAATTTGATCAAGCAAGACCGTTTTTCCTGCACGTCTAGGGCCAAGCAACACAATGACCTTGTTTGGTAGAAGACTGCTTTGAATTTGTGATTTTGCTATTCGATCGAGGAGTATCATCAGTCAATTTTAGTCAAAATACAGTAATTCCGTCACTTAATTGACGCTATTTAGCTAAAATGAGTCACTTAATTGACGCTATTCGTGTCAATAGCGTCAATTTATCACCGTCACGTACCTATTGAGTCCCCCATCTTTCAGCATCCACTTCCAATCCTGCCAAATCCAGCACCCGTTCCACCACCGTGTCGACAACCTCATCGATCGTCTTTGGTTTGGCATAGAAGGAAGGAACAGCCGGACAAATGATGGCTCCTGCTTCAGTAAGCGAACTCATGTTGCGCAAATGAATGAGACTAAGGGGGGTCTCTCGAGCAACTAAGATGAGTTTGCGTCGCTCCTTGAGCACCACATCTGCTGAGCGAGAAATAAGATCATTAGAGATGCCTGCGGCCATCCGACCCAGCAAGCCCATCGAACACGGACAGACGATCATCGTATCGTAGCGCGCTGATCCAGAGGCGAACGGTGCGCTGAAGTCATCATTTTCGAAGAAGGTAAATGGGTACGCTTGAGCGTCCCAATCTCCGATCTCCAACTGCCAATTGGTGTAGGCATTCTTGGTCATCACCACTCCCACTGCCTCATATTGATCTGCAAGACCTGCCAGTCGATCCAGCAAGCGCTTACTATAGATAGACCCACTTGCTCCACCGATGCCCACCACAATTCTATTCGCCATACCCTAAAAATGGGAAATCTGCCGCTAAGTAGCTTTGAACCTACTTGATAAGATCCTGTTAAATAGCAAATGTCTGATTATCAATTTATTACCTTTATAGTACAATAGTATACCACCATGAAAAAGGGAATCTTCGTTTTAGTACTTATTTTGGCAGCCTGCATGGCCAGTTCGGCACAACAAGAGGCTTCGGCACCCGAGGCAAAATCTGCCAATGGCGCCTCAATCGAATGGAAAGAATGGGAAGCAGCTGTCGCTGCCAATGAAGCTGATCCACGCA
>CAJQNM010000826.1 GCA_905479665.1 uncultured Saprospiraceae bacterium | reverse complement strand
ATATTCTATCACATTAACTAAAATCACAATAGTGGATATAAACATTGAAGCCAAGGATCATCCCAACCAGGAACAGCTTATAGAATACTACGAAAATAAATTACGCCGTAAATACGGAAAATATGAGTTTGCTAAAAAACTCCACGTCAAAGTAAAAGATCTCGGAAAAGACGGATATGAGGTAGCATTGAGTTTGTTGCCAGAAGGAGGAGCCACCTTGTTCGCCAGCAGCAAACATCAATCCGAAAACTCTGCACTTCTAGCCACGATGAGAAAACTGAAGAGCCAGATTGAAAAATATCGGGTGCAACGCTACAACAGCTTATAACTAAGTAACTAATATTCGATAATTGATGAGCACTGCAATTTGCGCACGGTGCAGTGCAACACTATCCTGTACTGCAGATGAATCCTGTTGGTGCACGAACTACCCTCCCCTGGCATTGCCCGCAGCGGAGACTCAGTGCCTCTGTCCCGACTGCCTCAAAATCCAGACAATGAGCCAAATTGTGGCGTACATGTTTGACCTCACCGAGGAGCGCAAACAACAGATCATGGCCCTGGGAGAACCTCCGCAACTTATCGAAGACATTGATTTTCAAATGAATGAGGACGGTCTGATCGTATTTACGCCCTGGTACTTACTGAGGCGCGGATTTTGCTGTGAAAGCGCTTGCACCAATTGTCCATATGGAGAAGATAGCACGGCAGTCCAAAATTAATTCCAGATGGAAAAGCTAAATCGCCATACTGTAAAGGATCGGCCGTTACGCCCAGAGCGCGTGTTGCAATTTGGAGGAGGTAATTTCTTACGGGGATTTGTGGACTGGATCATCCAGCACCTCAATGAGAATACTGACTTTAAAGGAAATGTGGTTATTGTAAAACCCACACCCGGAGGAGAGTATAAATCACTCCGGGAGCAGGACGGACTATTTCATACCATATTATCCGGTTCTAGAAATGAAAAAGGGTTTCAGGACATAAAGCTCATCGACTGTGTTTCTAAGATTATTCACCCCTATCACGAATTTGAAGCGTTCCTAAATTCTGCCGAAAATCCGGAACTGAATATCATCATCTCAAATACCACCGAATCCGGAATTATTTTTCGGGAGAAAGATCAAGAGATAAGCAGCACTGCATCGACATTTCCAGGAAAACTCACCCAATGGCTCCATCGCAGATTCAAGGTATTGGGAGGAGGTGCCATTTCTGGCTGCACCATTTTACCCTGCGAGCTTATCGAAGACAATGCCTCTCACTTACGCGCCTTTATTCTCAAATATGCGGAGCTCTGGCAGCTCGGTTCGCAATTTTCCGAGTGGATTGAAGAGCACCAGCACTTCTGCAATACCCTGGTAGATCGCATCGTGACTGGCTATCCGCAGGAGCAGGCAGATGCTATCGGTGAGCAAATCCAGTACCAGGATAGTCTATTGGTGGCTGGAGAGGACTACCATAGCTGGATCATAGAAGGGACAGAGGATCTATTGCAAACATTACCCTTTGACCAAACATCGCTCCATGTTCAGATCGTCAATGACCTCCAGATACACCGAGAGATCAAAGTGCGTATCCTCAATGGATTGCATACAGCTATGGTGCCGGTGGGTTATCTCAATGGCCAGCGCACGGTCCGCGAAGTCATGCTCGACGATCGCATGAGTCGCTATTTAAATCAACTCCTAGCTACTGAAATCCTGCACACGATCGACTTTGACATCGATAAATTGCAAAGCTATGCAGCGGCCATCCTGGATCGTTTTCAAAATCCTGCCATCGAACATCAATTGAAGAGCATCGCACTCAATTCGATCTCAAAATTCCGTACTCGGCTGCTTCCCACCTTATTGGCGCACTACCGAAGTACCGACACAATCCCACCTCATACGGCACGAGCCCTGTCTGCCCTACTCTTATTTTACAGCGGATCCTGGCAAGGGGCCGAGCTTCCGGTGCAGGATGATCCTGAAATTCAGCAATACTTTAAGGCCGAATGGAAGAACTATAGCGAGGGAAAGCAGAGTCTAGACAAAACCGTTAGGGCAATGCTGCGCGAGAAATCATATTGGCATGAAGACCTCACTTTGCTAAAAGATTTGCAATTTGTAGTGATCGATACGATAAATTCAATCTTACAAAACTATGACGTATTTGCCTAGATTTCTCCCCTCCTGTCTTGCGGTAGTGCTCTGCATGGCTTTCGTTTCTTGCACCGAGGAGGAAGAACAGAAACCACCCAATATTCTCTTTGCCATTGCGGATGACGCTTCGTGGTTGCACATGGGGGCATCCTATGGTTGCGACTGGATCAATACTCCTGCCTTCGATCGAATCGCACGTGAAGGTCTTCTCTTCGAACGTGCCTATACCCCCAATGCAAAATGCTCTCCATCGCGAGCTTGCATCCTCACCGGTCGAAACAGTTGGCAGCTGGAAGAGGCCTGCAATCACGTCCCAGATTTCCCTCAAAAATTTAAGACCTACGTAGAGGTACTCGCAGAAAATGGCTATCACACCGGATATACCGGCAAAGGGTGGGCTCCCGGAAAAGCAATAAATGCGCAAGGAGCCCCTCGGGACATGACTGGTAAGAAATACAGCGACATAACATTAGAACCTCCTACCGCATTTATTTCCTCCATTAATTATGCAGCAAATTTTGACTCATTTCTCAAAGATCGCAAGGAAGGAGAACCTTTTTGCTTTTGGTATGGTGGCTACGAACCGCACCGCGCTTATGAATATGGAAGTGGCCAACGTCTGGCAGGTAAAAAACCAGCTGATGTGGATCGCGTTTTTGAATTTTATCCTGATACCGAACAGATCCGCAATGATTTTCTGGATTATGGATATGAGATTGAGCATTTCGACAGTCACCTGGGGAAAATGCTGCAAATTCTGGAGGAAAGCGGCGAACTTTACAATACCATTATCATCGTTACGGCAGACAATGGCATGCCTTTTCCACGGATAAAGGGCCAAGCCTACGAATATTCCAATCACCTGCCACTTGCAATCATGTGGCTCGAAGAAATCAAAGAACCCGGTCGTCGCATTGCCAACCTGGTCAATTTTATTGACTTCGCTCCCACCATGCTCCAAGCCGCCCGTATCGATGGAGAAGCTCTAGGCATGCAGCCGATCACAGGCCAGAGTCTTGATGCTTTCTTTAGCCCCGATGATCAACAACTGGATAACCGAGATGATTTTGTTTTGATTGGAAAAGAGCGGCATGACATCGGAAGGCCTGATGATCAGGGATATCCCATACGAGGCATTGTACAGGGCGATTTATTGTACATCCGAAATTTTAAGCCAGAGCGCTGGCCCTCAGGCGATCCCAAAACAGGCTATTTAAATTGCGATGGCAGCCCCACCAAAACATTTATCCTCAATGAATATCGGGCAGGTGAGGTAACAGAGCGATGGGATCTGGCTTTTGGAAAACGACCTGCTGTCGAACTATACGATATAAAGCGCGATCCCGACTGCATGAATAACCTTGTTCACGATCCTACCCAAGCTAAATTTATCGAAACAGCCGACCAATTACTGATGCAAAAACTCGCAGAGCAGGGTGATCCCAGGGCACTGGGCAATGGAGATATTTTTGATCAATATCAATATGCCAATGAAAAACAGCATGACTTTTATAATCGCTTCATGGCCGGGGAACTTGATGAATCATCTGCCGGCTGGGTAGAGCCATCAGATTTTGAAGGTAATTGACAACAATTAAAAGAGGGACATAATTTGAAAGGAGTAATTTTTGACATGGATGGAACGATCGTAGATAATATGATGATCCATCACCGCATCTGGCAGAGTAAACTCAATGAGATGGGTTTGGATTTTACCCTCGAGGAAACCATGGAAAAAGCGCATGGGGTAAACATCGAATTTCTCGGTCGATTTTTTGGAGATCGCTACAGTACCGAAGAACTGGAAAAATATGCATCGGAAAAAGAAAGTGAGTATCG
>CAJQNM010000825.1 GCA_905479665.1 uncultured Saprospiraceae bacterium | reverse complement strand
CTCTACTCAATCACTCCTGCAACGGCTGGAGTCCGGAAGACAAATAACCCACCAACTGCTCGACAGCTCTGCTCTAAACCACCGCGCGCATACCTGGCGTAATCCCCTATTTGGTGAGATCGACATTTATCAATGGATTTTATTTGTTGGAGCTCACTGCGAACGGCACTTCTTACAGTGTCAAGAAATTATGCAGCATCAACACTTTCCCCAAACCCAGAAAAATCATTACGCAACAAAATTGGACATTGCTGCCTCACCTGCGACTGTTTATTCCGCTCTTTCGAAAGAGATAGATCAATGGTGGATTGATACTGCCACAGAAGCCGTACAAAAAGGCGACACGCTTCACCTGGCATACCACGGCACTCACAAGGAATTCGTGGTTGAACAAAGCATCACCAATAAACAGTTGGTCTGGAAGTGTATCGACGTCTACATTGACGTTCCAGAACTCAAAGAGAAAACAGAATGGTTGGGCACCAAAATCATTTGGAATATTGAACCTGGCCCCCAAGCCAACTCTACTTTAATAACCTTTGAGCACGAAGGTTTACAACCCCAATTGGAATGCTACGAACTGTGTCAAAAAACCTGGGCTTTTTTCCTGCATGAAAGCCTAACCGCGTATCTTAACCATGGCACCGGAAAACCACTCAATAATTAGGCTCAAATTGCAGAATCATGATAAAACGTGTAAGCCACTTCAGTCTTTTCGTCATCGATCAAGAGGCGGCCCTAAAATTTTACACTGAAAAATTAGGCTGCTCACTGAGTGTCGACACATATCGAGGTGATTTTCGTTGGACCACAGTAATTTTTCCGGGAGCACCAGAAACCGAAATTATTTTGGTCCCGATCAAAAAAGGCCCACTATTTGATCAGAAGACAGCTGATGCATTGGCAGATTTGGTACGACAGGGCACCTTTGGCGCCGCTGTCTTTTATACCGAAAATATTCATGCCACCTACCTTGAGCTCTCTGAAAAAGGGGTCCATTTTTTGCAAGAACCCGAAGAGATTAATCTCGGTATCGAGGCCCTATTCGAGGATAATTCGGGAAATTGGTTTTCGCTATTGCAGCCGAAGTAAACCACAATTCTTCAGATCACCTCGATCAGTGTGATCACGCAAACTATCATCTCTTGAAAAGAATGCAGAAAGATGATAGCCACCATTCATTTATAGTAATCCAGCAATTTCGAAACATCCTGAGAGCTCCTCAGATACGACTGCACAAATTCCTCACTACCCGGATACCCCGATCCCAATATGGTCCTGGCGGCAGCCTCGAGGTCATAGCCTGTCTGCATAAACCGTACCTGGTCATCGATCAGTAGCCACTGTGCCTCGGCCGTGCCACTTGGCATTCCGACACTACCAGCATTACTAACCTGGGTGCCGGTAACTCTTATTTCAAACTGCACGTGGGTATGCCCGCAGATGATCCTTTGGTGATCCAAACTGCCAAAGATCTCCATCAATTTTTCCTTACCACTCAAGCTGGTAAAATTTTCCTTCGCACTGCGTGGAGTGGCATGACAAAACAAGATATCGCCTACTTCAGTTTTAAGTGTACATTGCCAAGGCCAGCTGTCGATCATTTGCAGCTGTGCTGCCGAAAGTTCTTGAGCTGTCCAACGAATAGACTCCAAGACCTGCTCCGGCAATTTCGTATTGCGAATGCCATTGGCATAATCAACGACCTCCATCTCACAGTTTCCCTTGATGTAATATGGAGGTACTTCGCATGACTGCAATAATTCCAGGCATGCCCCTGACATCGGCCCCAGCACTACATCTCCGCCGATAACAATTGCATCGACTGATTGGCGTCTCACTTCTCGGAGCACCTCCCTGAGCGCGGGAAGGTTACCGTGAATATCATAGAGTGCTGCAAAGGTCATGCGGATTGTTTCATAGCCATTAATTTTATTACAATAAGCAGGGTATTATTTTTCGGCGTTTTCGCTCATAGGAAATATAAGGAAATCCGCATGTGTCCGAAATGCCGTTGGTAGAGGTTTTATGGTAATCGGTATAAAGAAATCGATATATCGAACTTCGAGCTACTCAGATAGTTTATTATCATAAATAAAACAAAATGGATACTTACTAAATGTTCTGGTAGCCGCCGCTGCCTTCTACCTCGGAGGAATGTTACTCTCTGGCGTACAACTCAAAAATTTTTGGCATTGCATTGTTGTAGCTGTCGTGGTGGCTTTTCTCGATGTCACGCTGGGCACTCTCCTCAAGATCGCTTCTTTAGGCTTGCTTTCACTTGGCATTTTTAGTTGGCTGCTCAATGCCATTCTCATTCAAGTAGCAGATTGGTTTTTAAAGGGGTTTTATGTGAAAAACTTTTGGTGGGCACTTGGTTTGGCGGGCATCGTGAGTATAGTTGGGAGTATTTTGCGCGGCGTGGTGATGTGAGCACAGCTGGAGCAAAATTACATTCACTGATCAAGGGCTGCAACGAAGAAAATTATTTCACCAACCTCGTCTCCGGATACATATTATACCAGGCAAACCAAAAGGTATTATG
Organism: uncultured Saprospiraceae bacterium; assembly: GCA_905479665.1. Taxonomy (GTDB): domain Bacteria; phylum Bacteroidota; class Bacteroidia; order Chitinophagales; family Saprospiraceae; genus CAJQNM01. The sequence continues at coordinate 391 of CAJQNM010000825.1, read as the reverse complement.
CGCCGGCAGTCGTTCTAGTGTCTCACCGCCAGGCCCAGTAAGTTGCTGCTCCGACAGCTCCCAAAGACGACCTTGCGTGTCTTTGAGCACTCCTTTTTTGTAAGAGAAAAACTGAGGTTCTCCAGCGACATAGGCGCGGGCGGCACCAGAAGATTCTGCCAAAACCACTACTCGCTCACCACCGATGCTATCCATATGCAGTCTGCGCCGCCTCAACCAGTCTATCGACATTGCTAAGGGGTCTGCTGCAAAGCCATCCGTGCGGATGATAAAGACCTCTGCCTTGTTGCGCAATCGCCGATCTGTAAGAGGCACTGGAAACATAAGATCGTCAGTGCCAAAATAGCTGCGATAGGCTGCACCCTCGTCATAGTTTCGCTCATGACCGGTG
>CAJQNM010000824.1 GCA_905479665.1 uncultured Saprospiraceae bacterium | reverse complement strand
TGCACATTTAGCGAGTATCAAGCATCTGCCACAGTTTTCCATTGGCGTTCTCGAGCAGAATCCAATACGGCCTCACATACTTGCTGAGTTTCTAAAGCCTCTCGAAACGTTGGTGAGCAAGGTTCTCCAGTCTCCAGGCTTTTGAGAAAATCAGCTGCATGGTGTACAAAGGTATGTTCGTAACCGATGCAGACTCCAGGAATCCACCAGTGGTCGATGTAGGGCTGGTCGCTGTCAGAAACATGGATCGATCTCCAGCCGCGTACAATCGACTCATCGCTGTGGTCAAAATAGTCTAGTCGATTTTGATCGTGCAGATCCCAGCGGATGGAAGCATGCTCACCATTGATTTCAAAAGTCTTCAGCGCTTTCTGGCCGCGGGCATACCGCGTGGCTTCAAACAAGCCGAGAGATCCATTGGCAAAATGGCAATGAAAAATGCAAGCATCGTCGATACGTACTTTTTCCACCGTGCCCGAATCTTGATGCATGCGCTCTTTTATAAAAGTCTCCGTCACTGCAGATACATCTTTGATGCTGCCGTTGAGCCAGATCGCTGTATCAATGCAATGGGCGAGAAGATCACCGGTCACCCCGGATCCCGCAGTATCTATGTCCAGGCGCCAGAGGCCTTCGCCGCCCTGCGGCAACTCGGGATTGATCGTCCAGTCTTGCAGGAAATTCGCTCGGTAGTGGAAGATCCTGCCCAACTTACCCGAATCAATGATTTGCTTCGCGAGCGTGACGGCAGGGACGCGTCGATAGTTATACCAGACTGTATTTGCAACGCCCGCTTGCTCAACGGCTTCGACCATCGGTAGTGATTCGGCCACAGTGCGTGCCAATGGTTTTTCACATAAGACCATCTTGCCGGCCTGGGCTGCAGCGATCGCAATCTTGGCGTGCATGTCATTTGGGGCACAAATGTCGATGGCATCAATGTCATCTCTGGAGACCATTTTTCTCCAGTCCGTCTCAAAAGTCTCGTACTGCCATTGCTGGGCGAATGCAGAAACCTTTTCTGCGTTGCGTGCACAAACGGCTTTCAACACGGGGCGATATGCGAGTTCTGGAAAAAAATCTCCAATCCGTTTGTAGGCATTGGTGTGTGCCCTAGCCATGAATCCTCGACCCACCAGACCGATGCGTAGTTTTCTTTTTTGCTTCATAATAATATTCGGAATATTAGATGACCTCTATTAGACTGTCTCTTGCCAACCATGCCGATCTCTCACTTGAATCATAGCAGCCAAAATGTGATTCCAAGTCTCGGCCCTCAGCATCACTTCATTAGAAAACATACAGCCATCCCAGCAGATATGTCGAAAGGCTTTGGTCAGTTCTCCAGCTTCGTTTCTTAGCCAGTGGCCAGCATCTTCGGCGATATCCAACTTTCCATTTGGATCGTCTGCTTGACAATGTCGACCGGTTTTATCATGCGATCCAGAACCATGCACAGTCCCATCGTTTTGTGCCACATGAAAATCGATCGTCCAGGGCCTCAACGACTTGGTCAGTTCTTTCAGACCTGCTGTGAGTGCATCTCGATCAGACCATGAGAAATCATCAGCAAGGATGCGCTCATCTTCCTTGTTGTAGCCAAGCAGGTAGAGTAGGGTATGCGCCATATCTGCCTGAAATCCAATGTTCGGTCGATCTACTTCTTCAAGGGTGCGGATCATCGATTTCCAGCCGTGCATGCCACCCCAGCAGATCTCTCCTTCAGCCGCCAGTCGCTCACCGAAGTCTGCAGCGACATCGCAGGCCTCACGAAAAGTCTGTGCGATCAGTTTGGTGTTTGCAACGGGGTCTTTGGCCCATGTGCCTGGATCCACAGAAGAGTCGATCCGTACGATCCCGTTGGGGCGGATACCGATTTCACGCAGTTGGCTGGCGATGTCACAAGCTTTACGCACCTGGGTGATAAAACGGCCTCGCTCTTCGGTTGTGCCCATTGCCGACCCACCTCCAGTGGGCTCCCAAACGGGTGCAACTACACTACCCACCTCCAATCCAAAATCACTTATCTTTTCGGCAAGTCGCGCGATATCATCTTTGCTACTGTCTATGGAAAAGTGGGGGTCGGCGAGAAATAGGTCGACGCCATCAAATCTTACGCCATCGACTTCTGCCGCCGCGGTCAGTGATAGCATTGCATCAAGCTCAATGGCTGGCTCTGAATCTGGGCCCTTGCCGACTACCCCGGGCCAAGCTGCGTTATGTAGTCTGGGAAAATTATTCTCACTCATTATTTCTTACGATTTTAATGAGAAGATACTCATAATTGCAGAGCTACAAAATTTCGCATGGGGTGGATCTGTGATTCCATCAAAGGAAAAATATACATGCCAAATCTGCTTCGATATCCTTTTCGCAAACCATACCAGCCGCCGATCGGATTATCTTCAGATCGGCCCCATGACTCAACGGTATCCGGTTTCGTTTCGACTTTCTCATCTTTGCTTCCGAGTGCGCAGCCGGGGTTCAAGCCAGAGGAGGAGGATCAATCAACATAAATACATCTATCTTCCTCCTTTACTAAAGGGAACCTCTAAAAACCCTACTTTGGTTGCTCACTTGTTCTTTTTTGCCAGCTACTTCGTAACCAAAATACTCACTTTGCCCTGCTAAACTCCTTTTTTGGTGCCTCATACCTGAATAAAATTCCTGCGTTATCATTCCAAATAGAGTTCTTAGACGTTCCCTAAACCTTTTACAAATGACACCAACTCGTGAAATTTCTTTGTTATTCTGGACAAAAATCTTCTGTGTCTTGATTGTATTCTTACCTGCCAAAGCTAGCCAAGGGCAAGTGATTCCGCTTCCACCAATCTCACAGCAAGATGTGTCTTGGTCTACTGCCGAACGCGAGTATTTTTCAGACATCTGGAAAAACCCCATAGTCACCAATGTAGCCGAGCCATCCATTACACACTTTGCTCCAACGGCGGAGAAAGCCACGGGCACGGCGGTGATCATCTGCCCCGGAGGCGGCCTTTATGCATTGTCCATTGAGTCGGAAGGAACGCAGGTCGCCCAGTGGCTGGCTGATCACGGTGTACATGCCTTTGTTTTGAAATACCGACTGATTCCAACTGGGGAGGAAGCCATTTCAGAGATGCAGCAACCCGGCTCAGGTTTGTATGAGAAAGCGGATAAAGTCCTTCCTCTAGCTACTGAAGATGCGCTGAATGCAATACAGCACGTCCGTGAGAATGCTGCTCATTTTGGAGTTGATCCACAGAAGATAGGCATCATCGGTTTTTCGGCTGGAGGGGCGGTGACCATGTCGACAACCTATCAATATGACGAGGCAACCCGTCCAAATTTTATTGGCCCAATCTATGCCTGGATGAATGTGGTCGCAGAGCTGGGAGTCCCTGACGATGCTCCACCCATGTTTGCCATGTGTGCGACGGATGATCCTCTGCAATTGGCACCTGCGAGTGTGAAACTCTACCAGGACTGGATCGAAGCTGGCAAATCAGCAGAGTTGCATATGTATGCCCAAGGTGGTCACGGCTTTGGGATGAAAAAACAAGATCTGCCATCCGATCATTGGATAGAGCGGCTTCATGAGTGGATGGGGACACAGGGGTTTTAAGGTTACTTGGATATTGGCAGGCAGTATATTCCCTATTTTAGTGGCAAAGACAATTCCCACCAATGAAAAATATAGTCCTCTTCCTCTCTTTTCTCCTATCCATTTCCGCCACTGCCCAACGCACGCAGAAGCCCGTCCTGCACGGCAAGCACTGGATGGCTATCACAGGAAAGCCTCTGGGTGCCACGGCCGGAGCAATGATTTTTACCGAGGGTGGCAATGCGGTAGATGCCGCCTG
>CAJQNM010000823.1 GCA_905479665.1 uncultured Saprospiraceae bacterium | reverse complement strand
TCTTTTTATGCGAAGTCGCTCCCTTTGAACCCATGAACCCTTGAACCCTTTGAACCTTGAACCTTGCACCCTTGAACCATCTAGCTATGCGAAAGACATGAGATCCTAGAACTTTCCCTCCCGCGCAAACCCCCGGCCCCTTAAGGGGAGTCCGCCCGCCCCGCGTTTTCCTCTCTTTATGCGAAGTCGCTCCCTTTGAACTTTTGAACCTTGAACCCTTGAACCCTTGAACCCTCTAGTTATGCGAAAGGCATGAGATTCTAGACTTCCCTCCTGCGCAAACCCCCGGCCCCTTAAGGGGAGTCCGCCCGCCTTCCAGACTGTTTCCTCTTCTTCCTCAGCGAAGCGTTTCCTCTCTTTCCTCCGCGAAGCGTTTTCCTCCTTTTGAACCTTGAACCTTGAACCCTTGAACCATCTAGTTATGCGAAAGATATGAGACTTATAGACGCTCGGGGGGTCATTTCGAGGCCTCTCTAACTGCTCTAGTCATTTCTCGCTTTCCCGGTGGGCCTGGTAATCCTTCTATTTCAAAACCGACGGCCTTGAGTGCTCTCTTGAACGATCCTTTTGCACAATAGGTGACGAGAATCGCTCCCAGTGCACACCAGGCGAAGACTTTGGCCAAAAGCGGTTCTTGCCAGAGTTCGGGCTGAGCAGAGGGAGCAAATGCATCGTAATAAATCAAATCAAACTGGTGGCTAGGATCGTATTTCTCAAATTCTTGCTGCACTTTTTCCAGCGTGAAACTATCTGAAAGAGGGATTGCTTCGTCCCAAGGTGCATGATGCAGATCCAGAAAATCTGGGAGTGCTAGCTGAGATGAATAATTCAATTGTTGGGCAAGGTCTATGGAGATGGGGTAGGCCTCGAGAGCTGTATAATGAATAGAGCAGTCGATTTGCTCACGAGCCCATTGCCACGTGAGGGCCGCATTGAGCCCACTGCCAAACCCAAACTCAAGAATGTGTAGTTGAGATCTTTGTTTTGCTTGTTCGTGCAGACCTGCTGCTATGAAAACGTGTCGACTCTCCTGAACGGCTCCGTGCCTGGAATGATAGCTTTCACCAAATTTATCGGAAACAATGGTATGCGAACCATCTTCCGTGAGATTCAGCAGAGTGGGCTTCACTAGCCTACTACTTCTTCTACCTCGGCGAGATTGATGCCCAGGTGGGAAGATTCAAGGATGCACTCACCTTTCTTAATCACTAGAAGTTGCGGGGACTCATGGTGCACGCTGTAGCGATCAGCGATCGCACTGCTAAGGGGTCGATATGAGAGTAGATCGAGATAGTAGATGAGAGGCTCTTCTTCCTCGCCAAATTTCCACTGATCCTCAAGCCGATACTTTGCCATACTGCTGATCGGACAGGTAGTGCTGTGCTTAAAAATGAGTATAGTTTGACTGTGAGAAAGGCGGTCGATCTCATCGAGTTGAGCGGATGAGGTGAGAGTGTTCCAATTAATCATTTCGTGCTGTCGTAGTTTATACCGGCTTAACAAGTTCTGGCTGTGCTTGTTCAGCCGAAAACTCGCTGGGACATCCTACACCGCGATTGCATGAAGAAACCATCAAGACGACGGCCACCAATGCCGACCAAAGAATGATTGATCTTTTTTGCCTGTTTAAAATCATGTTGCAAATTTATGTAATAAATGCCTATTTAGGGCAGTCATTGTAACGAACTCAGTTTTGAATTTAGTACGTACTAGCTTATGCGGATTCACCTGATCGCCATGGGCGGCAGCATTATGCACAATTTGGCCCTTGCACTGCACCGTCAGGGGCACGAAGTATCGGGTTCTGATGATGAGATTTACGATCCAGCACGCCGCAGACTTGCCGCCAGTGGCCTTTTGCCGGACCAGATGGGTTGGAGTGCGTCTAGCATTTCGACAGATCTTGATCTCATCATCATCGGGATGCATGCGCGTCCCGACAATCCGGAGTTAGTACGCGCTCAAGAGCTGAACATCTCGATTCAAAGTTTTCCCGAGTTTATTTATCAGCAAAGTAGAGACAAACAAAGAGTGGTGGTGGCAGGGAGCCACGGTAAAACCACGACCACGGCAATGATTTTGCACGTGCTGCAGGAATTAAAATTTGAATTTGATTTTCTCGTCGGTGCTCAGCTAGAAGGTTTTGATTTGATGGTAAAACTCAGCGATGCTCCCTTGCTCATTGTAGAGGGAGATGAATACCTCTCCTCGCCGATAGACCGAGTCCCTAAGATTTGGCACTACCACCCTCACATCAGTATCATCACGGGCATCGCCTGGGATCATATGAATGTGTTCCCGACTTTTGCAGAATACAAGGGGGCTTTTTCGCAATATTTAGAGACCATGGAGCCAGCTGCTCACGTTTTTTGTGCTGGTGAAGATGAGATTCTGTTGCAAATGATGATCGAAAGCAAGGCCGACATCAAAGCGGAGCCCTACTTTCCTTTTGAGTCTTTTATTGAAAGAGGTCAGACCTTTATCAAGCTGGGGGGGATCACGGCTCCACTACAGATCTTCGGACGTCACAACCTGACCAATCTGCGCGCTGCTTATTTGGTACTCAAGGAGCTAGGAGTGAGCGATGAGCAGTTTCTACTTTCGATTCAGCGCTTTACCGGAGCCGCCAAACGGCAGCAATTGCTTGGCGAGCGAGAGGATCTCGTGATCTACCAAGATTTTGCGCATGCTCCCTCAAAGGTGCGAGCGACAGTGCAAGCATTGGCAGATCAATATCCTGATCGTCAGTTAGTTGCGTGTCTCGAGTTACACACCTTTAGTAGCCTCAATAAGGCGTTTCTACCTCATTATGAGGGAGCGCTAGCTAGCGCTGATACCGCCATAGTCTTTGTGAGTGACCACACCTTGGAGATGAAACGGAGACCACAAATTTCGAATGAAGAGCTGTTTGATTTTTTCGGCAGATCTGACTTGGTGATTTGTCGCAATCGCTCCCAATTGGAATTGGTGCTCGATGCGCAGGAGTGGTTCAAGACGAATCTCCTGTTGATGAGCTCTGGGACTTTTGACGGGCTTGATCTGTCGGAGACAGTAAAAAAGATTCTTTCGTAAACCAATCACTCCTCAAACCTGAGGGAGTTGCGTATTTTCGAGCTCAATTAATTTGAAAAGATGGCAAGAGAGATAGCATTGCGCGATGCCTTGAGAGAGGCGATGTCTGAAGAAATGCGCAAGGATGAAAATGTCTTCCTCATGGGAGAGGAGGTCGCCGAGTACAACGGTGCCTACAAAGTGAGTAAGGGAATGCTCGACGAATTTGGTGAAAAGCGGGTCATTGACACCCCCATTACTGAGCTGGGATTTACCGGTGTAGGTGTCGGGGCAGCTATGAACGGACTGCGGCCGATCGTAGAGTTTATGACTTGGAATTTTGCCATTCTTGCCTTCGATCAAATTGTGAACAACGCTGCCAAGACGCTCTCGCAGTCTGCTGGAGAATTTCACTGTCCCATCGTTTTTCGAGGACCTGGCGGATCAGCCGGTCAGCTGGCCCAGCAACATTCACAGACTTTTGAAAGCTGGATGGCAAATTGCCCTGGCCTAAAAGTGATTTCCTGTACCGATCCTGCCGATGCAAAAGGTCTGCTCAAGTCAGCCATACGGGACCCGGACCCGGTATGCATGTTTGAATCTGAAGTATTGTATGGTATGAAGGGAGTCGTGCCCGAAGATGAGTATCTCACTCCGATTGGTGTGGCCGCCGTGCGCCGAGAGGGTACTGATGTCACTATAGTTTCGTACAACAAGATGATGCTTGAAGTGGAGAAGGCAGCAGATGAACTGGCCAAGGAAAATATTTCTGCGGAGGTGATCGATCTGAGGACGATAAAACCACTCGACCTTGACACCATCATTACTTCGGTCAAAAAGACCAATCGTCTGATCGTGGTCGATGAGTGCTGGCCATACGCTGGGGTTTCTGCAGAGGTTGCTTATCAAGTACAAAAATTGGCTTTTGACTATCTCGATGCACCAGTAATTCGGTTGAATGCAGCTGATGTTTCTTTGCCTTATGCGCCAACCCTGGTCGCCGGATACCTTCCAAATCCAGCAAAGATCATCCAGGCTGTTAAGGAAATAAGCTACGTGAGTTAGCATTGTATAGTTTTTGAGGTAAATGAATCTCTATCGACAACTCGTTCATCAAGGTATTATTCGAAAGGGCGAGTGGGGATCAAATCGATTTCAAACCATAGATCTGCATACTGCGGGAGAGCCTTTGCGAGTCATTTTGCAGGGGTATCCTGAGGTCATCGGTAGTACCATTTTGGAGCGACGCCGGTACTGTCAAAATCAGCTCGATCATATCCGTGAGGCATTGATGCTGGAACCGCGAGGTCATTCCGATATGTATGGCTGTTTGCTTGTCCCTCCTGATCATCCGGACTCCGATTTTGGGGTACTTTTTTTGCACAATGACGGGTACAGTACGATGTGTGGTCATGCCATCATCGCCTTGACACACCTTGTAAGTGAGCGAGGCTGGAAGTCTACTACAAATGATGAAATGCAATTGCGAATAGATGCTCCATGCGGCACGGTGCACAGTTGGATCGAGAAAACTGCAAGTCATTCGGTCGTAAGTTTTTCTGGTGTGCCGTCTTTCATAGTCGGTGAGAAGCAACATGCAATTGTCGCAGGGTGGGGCAGTGTCTCATATCAACTTGCCTACGGAGGTGCTTTTTATGCCTATGTAGATGCAGACGAACTGGGCTTGGACATTTCAGTGGACAATTCTGTTCAGGTGAAGCAAGTTGGGATGAAAATCAAACATGTCGTGGCATCTCAGGATCAACGCATTGAGCATCCCTTTGAGGCCGATTTAGGATTTTTGTATGGCACAATATTTACGTCGAAAAATAGCCCGGCTGGGTGTGATAGTTACAATGTCTGCATCTTTGCCGATGGCGAACTGGACCGCTCTCCCACGGGCAGCGGTCTTTCAGGCCGTTTGGCCATTGAGCATTTTTGTCATGGATTGCCTTTGGGTCAAGAGTTCTCTGTGGAAAGCATTACCGGAGGGAGATACGTTGGTTCAGCAGAATCAACTCTGGATTATGGAGATCATCAGGCAGTGATTCCTAAAGTAAGTGGCCAGGCTTTTATTACTGGCGAGCATACCTTTATTATCGATGAGCAGGACAATCTGGGCCGAGGCTTTAGGATTCGATAGTCCTACAGACTATCCAGAATGCGATTTTTCTGTGTTTCAAAATCCTCTTCGGTAATCACCCCTTTGTCTTTCAGGCCAGATAGCCGTTCTAACTTTTCATAGGGATTTTCTTCTGGCTCAGCAGAAGCAGTGTTTGCCTCTTTGACCTCTTTTTCAATGTCTCTAGCCATGGCCTTTCCTTTCTCAAGTTCTTGCTCATAGATTTCTTTGGCTTTGTCAAAATTAAAGTCCACGAAATCGCCACCAGTGCTAAAATGCCAAATGAACACCTGACCAATCGCATAGGTCGATGCACCACTCAGGGCCGACATAGTCACGCCACCCAGGAGGGATCCGACCACGGGGATGGTCTTGACCAAAGACGCTCCCATCCGCGCCAATGTGCTGCCGGTTATGGCTGAGATCCAGCTTTTGCCCGATGATTCCTGAAAGCTCTTTCCGTAGAGTTTGGCGAGTTGCTTGAGCATGTCTAACTGAACCACAGACACGGCGGCAATATCTAAGAGAGGGATCGGCACAAAACCTGCTCCAAGCGAGTAGATGACGTGTGACTTTACGATTCCTTGGGCGAGTTCTTTGTGATTGTCCATTATTTGGTCTTCAAATGAAAGTATGGAACATAGACGTTGATTTTGGTGGTTTAGTTCATTTTATTCGCTGTACTGGATCAGCGATGACGTTTCATCTATGGCTGCTCCTAGTTTTTCGACAAAAGACCTTAGCACAGTTCGAATTTTAGTGGTTACGCTGTTTCGTTTTTGTCACTGGATCAGAAGTTGGGTAAAAGTCTGTGTGCCACGTTCACAATTAAAGTCCAAGAACATGCTCCAGAAGGCCTCTAGAAAGCACTAAAATGCCACTTTCCACGGTTGCATTGGAGCTGATAGTCTACGTGATCTTGCATCGTGAGAGGTCCTTCGGCATGAGTTGTAAACCTGCCTACAAAGATGGATCTTCGAAGTATGTTTTGGAAACAGATTGCAAGTTCAGGGCGAGCTGGGACTTTTATGCTCTGCATTCTGGTCAGCTCGCTTACGGCCCAACAATTGCCCGATGGGTTTGTGCTGGAGGAGTTTGCTGGTGGCCTCGATCGTCCCACTGCCCTTGCATTTACTGATCACGACAGCCGCATTTTTATTGCCGAAAAATCAGGGCAAATCCGCATCGTCGAAAACGGTGAGCTGCTGACCCAACCTTTTTATTCTGTCGAAACAGAAACCAGAAATGAGCGCGGGTTACTCGGCATTGCACTGGATCCGCAATTTGAGCAAAATCAGTTTGTCTATTTCTACCACTCGATCAAGGATAAGCGACGCAACCGCTTGGTGAGAGTCACGGCTGCCGGCAATACTGCCCGCCCTCAGTCCGAAGTGGAACTATTTCGCACAGCCCAGATGTGGGCTTCATGGCATAACGGAGGTGCAATCATATTTGATGAGAAGGATAAATTATTGCTCGCGGTGGGAGATGGGACCGGTGGAGCGGGACAGCGACCAGACATCGATTTGGCTTTGATTGTGCGCCTCAATCGCGATGGCTCGATCCCTGAGGACAATCCTGTGATCGATGGGCTTCAGTCTCATCTGTACGCCTGGGGGATGCGTAATCCGTATACAATGGCATCATCAAAACTGTGGGGCAAAACCTATTTTAACGATGTCGGCAATGAATTTTGGGAAGAAATAAATGAGTTAAAACCAGGTGCTAATTACGGTTGGGACGCGATCGATGGTTACATCACGAGTGGTCAGAGCCCTCCAGCAAACTACGAAGACCCGATCCATGTATATAAGCATACGGAAGATGGTCTTTGTGCCATCGTCGGTGCCGCATTTTATGAACCAGGACATTATTCATTTCCGACAGAATATCATGGACAGTATTTCTTTATGGATTATTGCGAGGGAATTATCTATTACCTCGATCCACCCACTGGAAATGTGAAGACATTTGCCACCGGTTTTGATTTTCCCAATAACCTGGCAGTCGACCATGATGGCAATCTGTTTGTACTGCAATTGGCCAGTGGAGACTTATTTCGGGTTCGGTATCAAGGAAATGGTAGTCCCTATATTTCTCGTCAACCGAAAGATCAAATCGTGCCGTTGGGAGGGGAGGCTGCCCTTACCATCACAGCCAGTGGCGATGCACCGCTTGCTTTCCAGTGGAGTAAAGCAGGTGTCGATATTGGCGGAGCACAAGGCGCTGAATTTTCTATTTCAGACATTGCCGTGAAAGATGCCGGCGACTATACCTGTCATGTGCGCAATGGTGCTGGAGAAATTGTTTCCAAGGAGGCTCACATTGATGTTGTAGAAGGATCAGCTCCCGTCTTGACCATCGATCGCCCTCCGGCAGATGCGAGCTATCGTGCCGGTGATACGATCTTTTTTTCTGGTTTTGCCATGGATGCCGAGCAAGGCAGGATCCCCGCAGTAGATTTGGAGTGGACGATAAATTTTCAACACAATCAACACAACCATCCAGCCTTGGGTCCGCTTTCTGCTGCAGCAGGTCATTATGTGGTGCCTTTTTTTGGGGAGACTGATACGACGGTATATTATCGGGTTGAGCTGACCGCGACGGACAGCAGCGGCCTCACAGGATCAGTACAACGCGATGTGGAGCCGGAACTGGTCTCTGTTTATCTGGAGACTCGCCCTGCATGTGTGCAGATTTCGGTAGATGGAGCGACTACGGTGGGCAAGTCCGTTTTGCGATCTCTTGATCGTATGAAGCGCTCCATTGACATGCCACTGCATCAGGTCGTAGAAGATCACCTCTGGATTTTTGAAGAGTGGCAAGATGGTGTAAGAGATACCCTTCGACGCATTTTTACTGCAGTAGATGGATTGAAAATCGGTGCGGACTATACAGATGGCGGATTCTATCACACCGCAGAGCAATGTGGTGTACACATCGACTGGTATTCTGGCATTGGGCAGGATACGTTGTTTTATTTAGACCAAAACAGACAGGGTGTCAATGAGAATTGGGATGTCGAAAGCCCGTGGAGGTGGCGAGGAGACTATCCACGAGATTCGTTTTCCGTAAAATGGTCCGGACAAATAATTCCACCGATTGATGCGGAGTACACGTTCGAATTATTGCATGATGGATATGTGACATTTTCAGTAGGAGATCAAATCTTA
>CAJQNM010000822.1 GCA_905479665.1 uncultured Saprospiraceae bacterium | reverse complement strand
GCATGGTTCGAACCCATCTGAGAAGGGCTTGATGGTTTAATTCAGACACGTGGTTGTAAAGGCAACTGATATCATTTTGATGCGATCCGTTCAACCCAATGATCCGATTAAAATTTGGCGAGAGTGGTTCTAACTGGGCATGTTTGCAATCGATGATGTAGAGGGCTTCGTTGGGAAATAAATGATACTGACTCTTCAGTTTGTCGATCATTACTCCACATGAAAGTTCGCCATAATCCTGCGATAAATGAAGATCCACAATGGCATGATGGTCCACCCGAAGTCCAGAGATATTATATTGGTTCATTCTATCTAATCATTATCTCGAAATTTTAAGTATCTCGTTTGCAATAAAATACTCATCAATGAGTATTTTAAGTCAGTCCTGCTTCACTTATCTTTAATCAAGGTGGAACAAAAGGTTGCTTTCGTTACCACACTTAGATCATTATTAAATTAAAAATCTGTTATGAAAAAAATACTCATAGTTGGAGCGACTGGGAATCTTGGCCCACATTTAGTCAAAGAACTTGTTCATCAGGGTCATCAGGTGTCCGCGATGCTTCGCCAAAGTACGCTGGCTAATCCAGACAAATCGGGTCCACTCAAGGCACAAGGTGTAAGGCTCATCGAAGGTGATTTGGGTGAACAAGACAAACTAATCGACGTCTGTATCGGGCAAGATGTGGTTTTATCAGCCATTGGTGGTGAACAGATCATGATGCAACCTGCCTTGGCTGAAGCAGCCGCTGAGGCAGGAGTCAAACGCTTCATCCCCAGTGAATTTGGACTGGATCCACATGCAGCTGGTCCTGGGTCGTGTGATCTTTTTGACCTTAAAGCCGCCGTACAGGAACAACTTAAATCCATCGGCGTAGCAACCACCATGATCTACACCAACGGATTTATGGAATTTTGGGGTACCGGGCTAGGCCAGTTGGGTCCCATGGAACCACCAGAAACCGTGCAGCTCTATGGCGATGGCAATACCTCTACCTACATGTGCACCTTAGGAGACATAGCTCGGTATACGGCAGCCATTATTGAAGACCCAAATACAAAGGATAAAGAAGTCAGCATTTGCACAAATCAAACCACCCAAGAGGACATGATACGGCTATGGGAATCTATGAGTGGCAAGACCGTGACCCGAAAACCAGTCAGTGGCGCGGAGCTCGAACAGATTATCAATGCCGCAACAAAACCGGAAGATATGATGACACGAATCTTCACCCAACTTCATCGATCGGTCTGGGTGCGAGGCGATTGCAATATTATCCGCCCGGAAGTGCTTCAGGCTACTGAGTTGTATCCTCAGATGAATGTGACCAGCCATAGTGACTATTACTCCTATTTTCTCTAAAGCACATGCTAGGTAAATTTATCCGAGTTGGTTTCACCATGCCCTATTGTCATGAAGATTCATTCTTAGGGGCCGACGAATATTAAGTTTCTGTTTTCAGGCGAGCCAATTTTGCCACCAGACAAGGCACGAAAACCGCGGGTAGCCTAGCTACCCAAGGCTTTGAGTAACGAAGTATGGTGGTAAAAGGGGCCGTATCAAATCGGAAAGTTATTATTTGCCGGCCTCTTAGGTCAAAAGAAAACAAAACTAAGTATGAATACGAACCGACGGAACTTCATTGAAAAGATTATTTTGAATAGCACATTAATGGCCTTGTCGCCATTTTTTGTAAAATTGAATTCAATTATTCCTATGACTACAAGTCATACATTTTCCGTTGGAAAATTTAAATGCACCCTATTTTGTGACCTGATCTTCACCTATACAGCCGAACAATTTTTCATGAACGTCTCAGCAGACGTCGCCAGTAGTGCACTTACTCCCTTTGGAACCGATCCTAACACGATCAAATCTCCGTTTGTTAGTTTATTGCTGGAACGAGGCCAAGAAAAGGTTTTGATAGACACGGGTTTAGGATACATGCAAGAGTCGTTGCAATTTCAGGGTCAACCCATGAAGTTTCAAGGTGCATCGCCAAAATTACTTGCTGCAAAAGGGATTGACGCCACAGAAATCACTCATGTAGTGATGACCCATTTTCACCCAGATCACATCGGAGGTGTTTGCCAGCCAGATCAATCCTTTACCTACCCCCATGCAACCTACATTGGCCACGAAGATGAATGGAATTTTTGGATGAGCGAAAAAGTTGAAGCGCTGCCTCCCATTTTCCAGTTTTTTAATGATTACAACATCAAGCCACTTAAGAACGGGCCATTACAATTATTGACCAAAAAAGAGGAGGAAATCCTTGCGGGCATTACCGCCATCAAGGTACCCGGACACACACCGGGTCAATTTGCGGTACGCATTGAGTCCGAGGGCGAAAAACTGCTCTTTATCTCCGATGTTTGGCTACATCCTTTACATATTCAACATCTCGATTGGCGTACCATTCATGACATGGACCACGAACTGGCGAGAAAATCGAGAGTGCGAATGCTCGAGCTTGCCCATGCAGAAGAAATGCTCGTACAAAGTTTCCATTTTGATTTTCCGGGATTGGGTCATGTGGACCGCACGAATGAGGGCTGGAAGTGGATAGTCGGGTAAGTGCAGGTAGCTTGAGGAACGAAATTATAGAAAATTATCACTGGCAGATCGAGCTGGACTGAAAGCATATGATCCTACCCGAGTGAGCTAACTAATAAAACAGAATTTCGTCTACAAATATCCAAGCCCTTTCACCCTTTCTGCTGTGCCATGACGGCAATGCTGGAAGCTGATTTGCCTTGATCTTATAATATGGGTGTTTTGCTCCACTCAATGCTATTTCTATGATCAGGTCTTTTACCTTTTCCTTTTCTACCGCAGGTTCGGGTCGGTAAGATGCCAATCGGGAAAGATGATCAAGATCCTCGCCGCCCCAAATTTCGATCGATTGAGGGGGCATTGCCCATGCTCCGATATTCTGAGCAAGACTCAATGTAACTTGATTGACCGATGGCCTGTCTGCAAAATGAAAAACGGCCTCAAATGGGTGCTCACGAAAACCCAACCAGTAAGGAGATCTAAATTC
>CAJQNM010000821.1 GCA_905479665.1 uncultured Saprospiraceae bacterium | reverse complement strand
AGCTTCACGAATGGCCTGCTTGATTGTTCCAACCTCTCGGCTGGGTTTGATCCCGAAAGTCTCCATGATCATCTCACCGGTGATGGGCGGCTCCCAATTGCGCAAGTGATCCTTCTCTTCTACTTCGACCAGCTTTTGCCTTAGGTTCTGATAGTTGCGTAAATAGCGCTCTACCTTTGCATCATTCTTGGAGGTAATGTCCGCTTCGCAAAGCAGCATCAGCGATTCAAGATCATCTCCAGCCTCAAAGAGCAATCTTCTCACAGCCGAATCCGTGATACTCTCCTGGGTCAGACTGATGGGACGCAGATGCAGTCGTACCATTTTCTGTACAAACTTCATTTTATGATCCAGAGGAAGGCGCAACTTTCGGAAGATACGCGGCACCATGGCCGCACCGAGTGCATCATGACCATGAAATGTCCATCCTACTTTGGGGTCAAAACGCTTGGTAGGAGGCTTGGCTATATCATGCAACAAAGCTCCCCAGCGCAGCCAAAGGTCATCCGACTTTTCGCACAGATTATCAACGACTTGCAGTGTATGAAAGAAGTTGTCTTTGTGGGCGATACCTCGACGTACCTCTACCCCATGCAGCTGAGTCAGTTCGGGCAGTACCAAGTCGAGCAAACCCGTTTTGAAAAGCAACTTGAACCCACGAGATGGTTTCGCTGAGCCAAGTATCTTGTTCAGTTCGATGCTGATGCGCTCCTGGGAGATAATTTTAATGCGGTTGCGACAATCAGAGATCCCCTTCAAAGTTTCGCCATCGATCCAAAAGTCGAGTTGAGTAGCAAAACGAATAGCACGAAGCATCCTCAAGGGATCATCCGAAAAAGTACGAATAGGATCAAGAGGAGTTTTAATCAGCTTTTGCTCCAAGTGGTGCAAGCCACCAAAGGGATCCAGAATCTCGCCAAAATTTTCCTGAGCCAAACTCACGGCAAGGGCATTGATGGTAAAGTCTCGACGATTTTGATCATCCTCCAGCGTTCCTTGTTCTACATTGGGCTTCCGGCTATCTGATCGATAGGACTCCTTGCGAGCACCCACAAATTCGATCTCCCGGCCACGATGTTTTAGCATGGCTGTGCCAAATCGCTTATAGGTTGTCACATTCGGAATGGGTCGAAGCTGGTGGGCTACCTCCATCGCAACAGCCATACCATCTCCTACACAAACGATATCGATGTCTTTTGAATCCCGAGCCAGTATGCGATCTCGTACAAAGCCTCCTACAACGTAAGATCGGACTCCCATCCCTGCGGAGACTTCCTGAACAATTCTGAAGATTTCCAATTCCTCAGATCCTTGCGTAAACAAAAGCATGAGTTAGACCAGTTCGTATTCAGAGATCCGAGCATAGTGCTGCAGTACCTCGTCAAGGATTTCAAATACGGCGGCAGGCTCATCCGCTGTGACCAGTCGATTGCGAAATTGCTTTACACCCGGCAAGCCCCGAAAATAGTTTGCATAGTGCCTCCGCATTTCCAATACGCCCAGCTTGGGGCCTTTCCACTCGATCGAGGTCGCCAAGTGTCGGCGTACGGCTTCTACCTTCTCTTCAAGTGTTGGTGGAGGAAGAAGCTCACCCGTTTTTACAAAGTGTTTTATTTCTCTGAATATCCAAGGATTTCCGATACTCGCCCGTCCGATCATAATGCCATCCACACCATAGCGATTCTTATAGCTTACTGCCTTCTCCGGGGTATCGATATCCCCATTGCCAATCACGGGTATATGCATCCGTGGATTTTCTTTCACTGCTGCGATCAGAGACCAATCTGCTTCTCCTTTGTACATCTGTTTCCGCGTCCGGCCATGTATACTGATCGCCTTAATGCCCACATCCTGTAGCCTCTCGGCTACCTCGACGATGTGCTTGGTCTGGTCATTCCAGCCGAGACGTGTCTTGACCGTAACCGGAAGTTTGGTCGCCTTCACAATGGTGTCGGTCAGTTTGACCATCCGATCGATATCTTGCAGAATACCTGCTCCCGCCATCTTACACACCACTTTCTTGACGGGACATCCATAATTAATATCGAGTAACTCGGGACCAGCTTCCTCTACTATTTCAGCTGCACGCTGCATCGAGCTGAGCTCTGCCCCAAAAATTTGAATCCCGATCGGGCGCTCCTTATCATAGATGTCAAGTTTCTGCACACTCTTATGGGCATCCCGGATGAGCCCTTCGACAGCGATAAACTCCGTGTACATCATATCGCACCCTTGCTCCTTGCACAAGGCCCGAAAAGGCGGATCACTCACGTCTTCCATCGGTGCCAGAAACAGCGGAAATTCTCCGAGCTCGATATCTGCAATCTTAAGCATAGCAGTGCAAAGGTAGCCCTCTAGGCTGGTATTTCCAGATCGGATGGCATTTCTAATTTATTCTTGACAAACCATGGCGGTCGAGCACTAAATTTCTATCTTCCCCGCTTTTCAGTAGCTAAACCAAACGAGACCAACATGCTTACAGGAATTGTCATCTGTTTTATTCTCGGGTATATCACGATAGTTTTTGAGCATCCACTCAAACTCGATAAGACTGTACCAGCACTCCTTATGGGAGCATTGTGCTGGGCATTGATTTCTATCGGTCATTTGGACGTTGTCGACCATCACCATCATACGGCAGATATTCAAGATGTACTTCTGCATCATGTTGGTAAAACTGCTGAAATACTGTTCTTCCTCATCGGGGCCATGACGATCGTGGAGCTGATTGATCTACATAAGGGCTTTGGTGTGATCACTCGCCGCATCTCTACGACCAGCAAAACCAAAATGCTGATTCTGATTGCCGTGCTTTCTTTCTTTCTTTCAGCCACACTCGACAATCTGGCATCGACCATCGTTTTGGTGTCCCTGCTACGGCGACTTATCCCAGATCGAGAAGTACGGCTCTGGTATGTATGCATAGGTGTGATCGGGGCAAATGCAGGCGGGGCTTGGTCCCCTATTGGCGATGTCACCACAACGATGTTGTGGATAGGAGACAAAGTGACTACGATGGGACTTATCCGTAATCTGATCATTCCCTCGATCGTCTGCATTACTGTTCCGGTGATCATCGCAACCTTCATGAAGCCTTTCCGTGGGTCGTTTAACATTGCCAAGCCCGAAGAAGGAACAGATGAAAAACTTCTTAGTAGCTCTACTATGCTCGCCGTAGGTCTAGGCGGTCTGATCTTCGTGCCTATTTTCAAATCCGTGACACACCTGCCACCCTATGTCGGCATGATGTTGTCCTTGGGTGTCGTTTGGCTGGTTTCAGAATTCATCCATCCTGAAGAAGACTTTACCGAGGAACGAAAACATCTCTATTCAGCACATACGGCACTCTCCCGGATTGAATTGTCAAGTATCCTATTCTTCCTCGGTATATTGATTGCTGTTGCTGCACTAGAGTCTGTAGCCGTCATGGGCATGGGAGGTGATCCGGTGGGCTTTCTACGCTCCATCGCAGAACAACTGGATACCATGGTGCCCAATCAGGACATCGTCATTATTCTATTGGGCTTTCTCTCTGCCATTATTGACAATGTACCGCTCGTCGCAGCGTCGATGGGCATGTACGCCGAACCGACAGACAGCCACCTCTGGCACTTTATTGCGTACTCCGCAGGTACGGGCGGTAGCATGTTGATTATTGGATCAGCAGCTGGTGTAGCAGCCATGGGTATGGAACGAATCGACTTCATCTGGTATTTCAAAAAACTCACGTTGCTGGCGATGTCGGGCTTCTTAGCCGGGGCGGCGGTCTATCTCTTGCTCTACCCTATTCTAAATTAATTTTCCAACCGCTAAAATAGTAGCGATAATTTTAATTTCTTTCGGCGAAATTTTGGGTTGCTACTATGGTTGTGCAAGGTGAACAATTTACGATACAAGGAAATTCCATTTCCGATTTGTGCGCGGAGTACGGCACCCCACTATACATTTACGATAGCGAGGTTGTAGCGCGGCAATATGCCAAGCTCAAGTCTGTCTTTAATGTAGAGAAACTGAGCATCAACTACGCCTGTAAAGCGCTCACCAACATTTCCATCTTACGGCTCATGCATTCCTTGGGATCAGGCATCGATGCTGTTTCCATTGGTGAAATTCATCTAGCCCTCAAAGCAGGTTTTGATCCAAATCAAATTGTCTTTACGCCAAGCTCCGTGGCGAGCTCAGAATTGTCGGCAGCAAAAAAACTGGGTGTTCGTATCACCTTAGATAATCTCGATGCCATTCGCTACTGGGGTGTCCATCATCCCGGCATACCTGTCGCTCTTCGCATCAATCCTGGAGTGAAGGCAGGTGGTAATGAAAAAATATCAGTCGGGCACAGCGATTCTAAATTTGGCATTCCCATCCGCTATTTAGAGAAAGTGCGACTTCACCTCAAGGAAAACAACGTGAAGGTGATCGGCCTGCACATGCACACCGGCTCAGATATCCTGGATGTCTCCCTTTTTTTGCAAGCCACCGATATCCTATTTGAGGTAGCCCACACTTTTCAAAACCTTGAATATCTCGATTTTGGCTCTGGATTTAAAGTCCCCTACCATCCAAATGATGCCACTACCGACATTGATCTATTTGGCCGAGAAGTCAGCGCTAAGTTCAATGAATTTTGCGCCAAAGAAGGTCGGCAATTGGAATTGATGATCGAACCAGGGAAGTACTTGGTTTCTGATGCCGGCACCTTCGTCGTTCGGGTGAACGCCATCAAACAGGCTATAAATACCATTTTTGCCGGAGTCAATAGCGGGTTGAACCACTTTATCCGACCCATGTTTTATGATTCCTATCACGAAATAGTCAACGTAAGCAATCCAAATGACACCTTGGAAGACTACTCGGTGGTCGGATACATTTGCGAGACAGACACCTTTGCTTGGAACCGTGCCATTTCCAAAATTAGGCCAGGTGACCTACTTGCATTTCGCAATGCAGGAGCCTACTGCTTTATGATGGCATCAAACTACAATTCAAGATTACTGCCAGCGGAGGTCCTTGTACATGAGGGTATACCTTACCTGATCCGGAGGCGACAAGAGCTGGAAGATCTCTTTCGTGATCTTACGGATCCGGAGATACACTGGCGGGGATAAGCCCTTGATAGCGATTGAATACAGAGCCAGTCGTCCATCCGATACCCACGCCCAGAAGTAAGCCACAGATCACATCAAGTGGATAGTGTACGCCGACATACACCTGTGCAAACGAAATAGAGACCGCCCAGGCCAGCAGTCCCCAGTGCCATTTATTTCGAACGCCGGCCAGAATAAAGAAAAAATAAAAAGCCAGGGCTCCGTGATTGGTGGCATGCGATGACGTAAAGCTGTACCCGCCGCCACAGCGCACACGTTCTATTATGTATGGTTGCAGCTCCGTCGTATTGCAGGGCCGAAGGCGCTGCACCGACTTCTTGACCCACTGCGAACTAGCGGTGTCTGATAGTCCGACTGTGATCAGTCCAAAAACGATGACCCACCATCCCTTTTTTCCATAATTGATCACGAAATAGGAAGCCAGAAAAATATAGAGGGGTAGCCAAATTAACTTGTGCCGATAGTAGGGTGAAAATTCTTCAAACAAGGGAATACGCAATTGATTGATCCACAAGAAGATTTGTTCATCGAGTGCTAGTATTTCTGACATCATATTAATCGCGCTTCTTCATCCGCTCCCAAAGGTGCTAAATTCTTACTTTTAGCGGCCTTAGATACATGGTGATATGACATTGATCAAATCCATTTCTGGCATTCGCGGTACCATCGGCGGTTCGTCTGGTAAGAATCTTACTCCCATTGATATTGTGGCCTGCACCTCGGGGTATGGCTCCTGGCTTCGACAAAAAACGGAACGACCAAAAGTGGTCTTGGGGCGTGATGCTAGAATATCCGGTGAGATCGTCAGTCATTTGGTGGTCTCAACGCTGCTGAGCCAAGGCATTGACGTTGTAAATATTGGACTTTCCACAACCCCTACAGTCGAACTTGCAGTGACATGGGAGAAAGCAGCAGGGGGAATCATCCTCACTGCCAGCCACAATCCTCGGCAATGGAATGCCCTCAAATTCCTCAACGGTCAAGGTGAATTTATTTCACCGGAGACGGGAGAAGAAATTCTCAAATTGGTGGCTGCGATGGACTTTTACTACAGTGAGATCGACCATCTGGGCACCTATCGTGAGGACCACAGCTATCTGGAAAAGCACATTGCCCATTGCCTTCAGCTTCCCCATGTCGATGCCAATTTGATTCGTAAGAGCGGTTTTAAAGTAGCTGTTGACGCCATCAACTCCACCGGCTCAATCTCGATCACACCCTTACTCAAAGAACTTGGTTGTGAGGTAATCACCATCAATGACGATCTCTCGGGAGACTTTGCCCATAATCCAGAACCTCTTCCGGCACATCTTACAGCGCTAGCCAGCACAGTGCGTGCGCAGAATTGTGACCTTGGCATCTCGGTAGATCCGGATGTAGACCGACTGGCATTTGTCTCAGAAGATGGATCAATGTTTGGGGAGGAGTACACTATAGTGGCAATCGCAGATCATATCCTGAGTCATCAAGCCGGCAATACCGTCTCGAATCTCTCCAGTACTCGCGCACTCCTGGAAGTCACCGAAAAGTATGGCGGGACCTACTCTGCATCCGCCGTGGGCGAGGTAAACGTAGTCACCAAGATGAAGGAAGTCAATGCCGTATTTGGAGGTGAAGGAAACGGTGGCGTCATTTACCCTGCCTCGCACTACGGCCGCGATGCCTTGGTCGGTGTCGTACTTTTTTTGACCATGCTCGCAAAACGCAAGCAAACCACCAGCGAGATCCGTAGATCACTGCCCGATTTCTCGATTTCGAAAAAGAAAGTCCAACTGACGAATTTAGATCCCGAGGTCGTTCTCGCTCAAATGAAAGAACGCCACCAAAACACTCCTCAAGATACAGTAGATGGGCTAAAATTACTCCTCAATCGCGAGTGGGTGCACATGCGAAAAAGCAATACTGAGCCGATCATTCGAGTATATGCTGAAAGCAGTACCGCAGAAAAAGCCGAGCGCCTCGCCATGCGTTTTGTCGAAGAAATAGAATCCTTATGAAACAGAAAATCTATCTGGATAATGCCGCCACGACACCTTTGTATCCGGAAGTGGTGGATCGAATGGCAGAAGTGCTACATACTCACTTTGGCAATCCTTCCTCTATTCATCATCTTGGTAGAGAAGCCAGGACGATCATTGAGGAGTCGCGCAAAACGGTAGCGAACTATCTGCAAGCATCTTTGGGTGAGATTTTTTTTACGTCGGGTGGCACAGAAGCAAGCAACACTGCCC
This sequence comes from uncultured Saprospiraceae bacterium, assembly GCA_905479665.1. Classification (GTDB taxonomy): domain Bacteria; phylum Bacteroidota; class Bacteroidia; order Chitinophagales; family Saprospiraceae; genus CAJQNM01. The sequence continues at coordinate 7,622 of CAJQNM010000821.1, read as the reverse complement.
TCAAATGCTCTGTGCGTGACCTCGGAGTAAAACGTATTATTACGTCTCACATCGAACATCACTGTGTCAGTCATAGTATAGCCAGTCTTATCGCATCAGCAAATATTCAGGTCGAATACGTCAATCTCGAACCGGCCGGAAGGCCTGATCTCGGCCACCTCCGCACCTTACTGCAGGATTCCTCACAGACTACACTGGTCAGTTTGATGCACGCTAATAATGAGATTGGGACCATGATCGACCTCTCCCGAACCGGTGAGCTTTGTCGAGAATATGGTGCCTATTTTCATTCAGATACCGTGCAGACGTTCGGTCATTTTCCGCTTGATCTCTCAACTATTGAAATTGATTTTGTGACCGGGGCAGCACATAAATTTCATGGACCGAAAGGAGTCGGAGTGCTCTACATCAATGGAGACATTGCGATCAAGCCTATGATGGATGGAGGAGGTCAAGAGAGGAACATGCGAGCAGGTACTGAAAACATATCTGGTATCGCCGGGCTCGCCACTGCACTTCAAGTAAGCATAGATCGAATGGATGAAAACCATCTATATGTCAAGCAATTACGAGATCGGCTTCGAACTGATTTGGAAGAAAATTTTGACGGCCTGCAGATTCATGGTGATCCTGATGGAGAAGCCCTCAACACGGTACTCAATGTAGGTTTTCCACCATCTGCTTACAGTGATCTACTCCTCCTCAATCTAGACATCGAGGGCATTTGTGCATCTGGCGGCAGTGCTTGTTCTTCTGGAGCCGCAGTCGGTTCACATGTTATTGCTCACTTGTATCCGGAATTTAAAGGCAGCGCGATACGCTTCTCATTTTCAGAAATGAACACCAGCGCCGAAGTGGGCTACCTGGTAGAAAAATTGCAAAATATTCTCAAGAAAACTTCCTTGCAGGCTGGTGCTTAAAGCTAAACCAGCTGCCGCTTACTCTTACGAATCTTGTTCAGCTTGGCATCGTCTCCATAGATTTCCTTCGCTCGTTTGTTATACGCTTTAGCAGCATCTTCTGGCGAGTCAAACATTCCTATGTGCACTGCTTTACCGTTCATCGTAATAATCGCACGAAACTTATTGTTCTCGAGGTAGACACCGGTGTAGCCCGATTTGCTCGAAGTCCTGCGCTTCCTACTGGAGGTCGATCGCGTACGCCATTCAAGGTTTTCCAATCGGCAGTCTAGCTTGTTGCCATTTTTTGCGCCTACCAAATTACGACCGGTACTTTCAGGTGGTTTCTCGAGAAATTTCTCAGCAATATATCGATGCAAATAGATCGTCTCGACCTTATACTCTCCACCGGCTTTTCGCCATGATTTCTGAAAAACCGCACATCCGGAAGAGTGCATTCGCAGATTATCGATAAAATTGATTTTATGCAGATAGGGATCAGTAGTGAGATGATTATATACTACATCATCGACCATTACCTGCTCGTCGGCATTCTTTAACTTAACTTTGTACAGCAAACCTTTGAGTGTTGCGATTTTGTAAATCTAGGCGGAAGTCCAGTATCGGATTAAAAGTGAATTCGCAATTTGGCTCGTATAAATGGGATTTCTCTGCAGAGCATAAAATTAACGAAAGTATAGTGTCATTGCAAATTTATTGCTGGAGTTCGCAATTTCTTAATTTCCAAAGGCTTCATTGCCTAAACACATGGGTATGTCACGTGATTTGCAGATGAGAAGATGTTTTGACTTAGCTCGACTCGGTCACCAATCCAATCGCACGAACCCCTGTGTAGGAGCATTATTGTCCCGAGGTCGTCATGTGCGAGCAGAGGGATTCTACCAAAAATTTGGAGGTCCACATGCGGAAGTAGACTGTTTATCGAGTCTCCGGCAGGAAGATACGCATCCCGATGACGAACTCTTTGTCTCCCTTGAACCATGTAATGTAGATGCCAAAACACCTCCTTGCCGTGACCTGATCTTATCTCGCCAGATCAGAAATCTCACTGTGTCAATTGTTGATCCAAACCCACAGATTTCAGGATCCTCCATCGAAGAATTGAGCCAGCAAGGTGTGACCTGTCGCAGTGGTTTGCTGGAGAGACTCGGCGAGACCTTGCTACGCCCGTTTCACACCTCGATTACCCAAGAGCGGCCGTACCTGGTCCTCAAGTGGGCTCAAAGTCGGGATGGCTTCATCGGTCGCCAAGGAGCGCGTATTAAGATATCCAACGGTATTACTGATCGTCTTGTACACAAATGGCGAGCTGCTTCGGATGGCATCATGGTGGGCACCCAGACGGCCCTGGTCGACAATCCCAGACTTGACAATCGTCTCTATTACGGCCCATCTCCCACCCGTATCATCTTGGATCGAAAATCGAAAATTCCTCTTACCCATCATGTCCTCAATGATGGGCACACCACGATCATTTGTGGTCCGCAGCGACGCGATAAGGACTTTGTCCGCACATCTTTTCTACCTTACGGTAAAGAAGATGACCTCTCTGGTTTACTTGCGCAACTCTACAAACTGGATCATGGTCAGATCCTCGTTGAGGGCGGTGCCGAGCTACTTCGATTCTGCCTCACAAACGGGCTATGGGACGAATGTCGCATCATTGTATCCGATCGATCCATGCATCACGGCATTCCTGCACCCAAAATTGATCTCCAAGAGGCAGGTTCCTGGCAGTATGGAGATAATCAAGTTTTACAATTGCTGAATAAGCGATGAAATCGTTAAGTTCTGTTAAAGTTGATTTAAAGCTCAATTACCAGCACTCCCTCACCTTGTGATTCTTGTTCTTATCTCGTTATTTCACTGATTAATTGAGGATGAACAAAGTAAAGCATCGAAGTTGGGTTGCTAGAATCTGGGTACTGGGCTGCACATTGCTCTTGCTCCCTGTTTTGCTTGTGGGTCAAGAAGAAGGCTCGATCAACTGGATGACGATGGAAGAAGCAGAGGCTGCACAGCAGATCGAACCGCGCAAAGTCGTTGTTGATCTTTACACGGACTGGTGCACCTGGTGCGTCAAAATGGACAATTCTACCTTTAAGAATCCCCACATCGTAAAGTATCTAAACGAAAAGTTTTACGCCGTAAAGTTTGATGCCGAACAGAAAGAGGATCTCAATTTCCGCGGTAAAGACTACAAGTATGTGCGATACGGTAAGCGTGGGTACCATGAATTGGCGGTAGAACTAACCAAGGGTCGCCTCAGTTTTCCCACAGTCGTATTTTTGGATGAGGATCTAAATAATATTCAGGCCATCCGTGGTTTTCAAACGTCTTTGCGCTTTGAACAAATCATGACCTACTTTGCCAATAACTACCACAAGAAAATGCCCTGGCAGAAGTACAGCGATAGCTACCATCCGGTACTGCACAACGGCAACTAGAACAACCTCCCTTTTCTTCTCCTACTTGTTTTAATTCCCAATGCTCCGAGCAGCCCCCGGGTGAGTTCCCTAGCCAAAGTTCGTCCCAACTCACGGCTGGTATTGTCGATCGTACGTTCTACCACGGTTTTGCGAGGTCTTCCTCTTCTTGAGCTTGCTGCCTTACGCGCTTTCTCCTGCTGCTTCAGCAACTCTTGCTGATGCTCTTCAGCACGAGCCAGCTCAATCTTTTCCGAGAGAATTTCATACGCACTGTCCCGGTCTATTTCTTCTGCGTACTTCTTCACCAGCAATGACTCACGACACACATAGTTTACCTCCGAATCCGAAAGAACATCCATGCGAGACTGCGGTGCTCGCATCATCGTGCGCGCAAGTGGTGTCGGTATACCGTCTTCATTAAGTACCGTGACTAAAGCTTCGCCAATACCAAGCTCAGTAAGCAGCTGGTCGATATCATAGTGATCAGAAAGTGGAAAATTTTGGGCAGCCAGCTTGATCGCTTTTCGGTCTTTGGCCGTGAATGCACGTAAGGCGTGCTGCATCTTAAAACCCAATTGGCCCAGTACATCATCGGGAATATCGGCTGGATTTTGCGTGATGAAAACAATGCCAACTCCTTTGGATCGGATTAATTTAATGATTGCTTCTAGCTGGTTTAGCAACGCGTCAGAAGCCTCATTAAAAACCAAGTGTGCCTCGTCAATAAAGATCATCAACTTAGGTTGGTCGATGTCCCCCTCTTCGGGAAAGCTTGCATAGATCTCCGCAAGCATCTGCAGCATAAACGTGCTGAAGAGATTTGGTCGATCCTGGATATCAGTCAGACGCACGATAGACACTATTCCTTTCCCTTCCTCATCGATGCGTACTAAATCATCCACCTCAAACGATCGCTCACCAAAAAACCTTTCGGCTCCCTGTTGCTCCAGCTCAATGATTTTACGGATGATCGTGCCCACGGAAGAAGACGATATTCTTCCATACTCTCCCTCCATTTCCTTCTTACCCTCACCAGTAAACCACTGAAGGGTCTTCTTAAAATCTTTTAGATCAAGCAAGGGGAGATCATGGTCATCGCAGTATTTGAAGACGACCGCCACAATGCCCTGTTGCGTTTGATTGAGGTCAAGAATTTTGGAGAATAAGACCGGGCCAAATTCGGTAACAGTCGATCGCAGTCGTGCACCCTTTTCCTCCGAAATGGTGAGAAATTCCACTGGGCTACTGTCTGACCTAAAAGTGAGGTTGCCTATCGACTCCATTCGCTCATCGATCTTCGGGTGTCCCTCACTTGGTTTAGCGATGCCACTCAGATCGCCTTTAATGTCCATGAGCAAAACGGGCACGCTGTGTGCCGAGAGATGTTCTGCCAGTACTTGCAGCGACTTCGTCTTTCCAGTGCCGGTGGCCCCAGCGATTAAACCATGTCGGTTTAATGTACTGAGTGGAATCTTCACGTGCGTATTGGTCAGACATTCATCTGCCACCATGGCTCCTCCCAGTACGATACTTTCTCCCTCAAATTTGAAGGCTACCTCAAGCTCCGCTTTAAATTCTTGGATTTTTTCGTCAGTCATTTTTCTCTCATTGTAACCCCCTCAAGATAACTCCTTTCCTTGCATCTAATTATTCCATTTATCAATGCGCTGTTGGAATCTCTTTTTATCAAATTTCCAGTCCGATAGATTAAGATTAGACTCTAGTTCCTCTTCCAGCTCCTCAGTCATCAACTCGTGAAACAAATCGAGACCGATCTGCTCCTCAAGCGCATCAATCGTCATGCTGTATTCTTGAAGTGGCTCTTCAGAAAGTTCATTGGGAATGATGAAAGCGATGGCTTTAAATTCCGGATCGGTCAGATCCACCACTGCTTTAAAGTACGCGTTTGGAACAGCTACCTTGTTGCGCCCTATGCGTTTCATCTGCTGCGAAAACACCGGGCCCGCAGTGATGTACAGGGCGCGATTAGCTCTTGCCCAGTCTCGGACCTGCTCTTCGAGTTCACGCCAGATTGCTCCATTGCAATGATAAATCTGCGGAGTCATATTACTCATCAGAAACGTCTCTTCCATGGCCTCTATTGAATAGGCCCGATCAGCAGCAGGGACCAGATGGCCCTTGGTGTACCCCGATTTCTTGTAATCAGCAAATTGAGCAGAACCCGACTTGATCGTAAAATCATCTTTGAAGTAGTCTGAGCGCCCTACTTTTTTAGCATTAAGCTGATCGACCGTAAGCTCGTAGGCGACCCATGCTGCCTGTTCATATTCTTCGGCATAGGCCAGCGTATAGTGCTTTTTATGATAGATGGGATACCTGGTTTCTGCGGGCAGATAAAAACCCTCTCCCCCTCCGACCACTCCGGGTCCGTCAATCGTACCGATCCGATTCAATATATCCGGCAAGAAGTAGAGAACCAAAACCACCAGCAAAGCAATCAGCATGAGGAGTCGTAGCGGGCCAGAAAAGAGACTATGCTTCTTCCGACTATGCCTGCTTTCAAATTTTGCCATGATCTATCTTCCTGCAAAAATAAACATCTGTATCTCTCCCTGAGCCCCAGCCCATACTAACCGAGTTGCTCCAATATGTTTCGCATGGTGCCACCCAGATTATCAAGAGCCAATCCCATCTGCCAGGTAGACCTATTTCTGGGTTCTACGTAATTGGAAATCGCTCGCAGTTGAGCAAATTTAACCCCAGAGGCCAGGCAGGCGCGGAAAAAACCTGCGCCTTCCATCGATTCGATTTGCGCATTGGGAAATCTGAATGTCAGGTTATCGATGCGGGCCTGCGTCCCACTCGCCATCTGTACCGTCAAACCCTCACATGTCGGCAAACCAAATTCAAACTGTGATGGATTCAGCAAACGACGCACTTCTTCCAAGCCTTCTTCCTCAAGTGACCGAAAGGAGCCATCGGAAAGCTCTATGCCAAGGTCCGCCTCCCATTCCTCCCTGATCTGCACCACTGAGCCCAGTGGCAGGGACCGATCGTAGCTGCCAGCAATCCCAATCTGCACGAGCAAGTCGGGCTTATGCAGTAAAATTTCACGAGTGGTACAGCTGGCCGCAGACACCGACCCGATTCCACTGGAGACGAGCCGAATAGACTTGTCGTCCAGTACAATTTCCTTCACCTCTTGGTCGATCATGAGCGCTTTGCCAACGCATGCCAGCTCAAGTGGGGTTGCAGCAATAATTGTAATCTGCTTCATGGTTTACGATCATAACCGATGCCGATCAGTGGGCTCACGCCTAGGCTCTGATGAAAAACACTGCCGACATCAAAGGATAGGTTGCCTGCCGGTCGATAGGCAATACCAAAGGAAATCAGCGCCGGCGCTGTGTTAACCCCAAACCTCAGTGCAAATTCATCTATAAAGTAATACTCCAAACCAAACTTAATATCTTCTTGATAACCAGACTGTTTTGCAATTTCAGATACGACCCAAAGCTTGTCAGTAGGCCGATAACTAAGTCCCAGTGAAAACTGATTGGGCAGTACTTCGTTTTCGACCAGGTTTTGTTCAAATGGATGATATACATAAAACCCCACCTCCACCCAGCGACCGATGCTGGTTTGTAAACCCAATTCACCTGAGAGATATCCCCTCGTGCCATAGGTCGGAATACTCAGCTGAAAGTAGTCAAATTTGGCCCCGATGGAAATCTCTTCAAAGAGTTGCCGCGCATATCCCAAAGCGATCATCCGCTCGTTAAATAGCTCAAAGCCATGATGCTGCAGCACCACTCCAAAGGCACCAAAATCACTTGGGATGACCATGCTGAGTGACACAAATTTTAAATCTGGAGCGGCATTTCGCAACTCGCCCCCCGCATACAAAGAGAGATGCTTAGTCCCCGCTATTCCAGCTGGGTTCCCAATCATAGACACAGATCCATGAGCCACACTTTTGATGCTGCCAAGGCTGCCAAGAAAAGCTCCGCCAGAGCCACTCAGTAGATTTTGAGCTCCCAGGAAAATAGGCAGCAATAAGGTCAAAGCGCAGATGATTCCGTGTTTGGCCCACCGTAGGATGCAGGTCATGGAAATAAAAATAGAAACTTTCCAATACTCGCACCTAAGTTTTTGGGGCAAATTCGATTACCATCTCGCTTTATCGCTTCTCAGGAGATCAAGCTGAAATTAGAACTTCCTAAGTCCTTTTCTCCTTGCTCGGTGTTTTTGGGTGGAGAGGTCCACGTTTACGCACGGACTCCATCACCTGTTCGATGGCCTTTTGCAATTG
>CAJQNM010000820.1 GCA_905479665.1 uncultured Saprospiraceae bacterium | reverse complement strand
ATGGGCATGGGTTTGGGATCATGCCGAGCTTTGCTCACTTCAGATGATGAGATCGTCGACTTTGATATACGCGACATCATCGGCCCGGATCTTCCGCTTTACGGCAATCTCGGTATTGCCCAGATTGAGCAGCTTATTTCGCAAGATCAATTGGAGCAAGTTGATCACCTCTTGGATCGGCTGCGACTTGATGGATTGATCGTACACGTCAATCCCTTGCAAGAAGCTTTTCAACCAGAAGGCGATCGTTTGCAAGAGGCACCGATCACCTCCCTTAAGCACCTCCTCGAAGTTGCAGAATACCCAGTCATTGTCAAGGAGGTGGGCCAGGGAATGGGCAAAAAATCGCTCGCTGAGCTGCTAAAACTACCCTTGGCAGCCCTTGACTTTGCGGCCGCAGGAGGAACTAATTTTTCGCAGCTCGAGTTATTACGCAATCAAGATAAAGAAGGCTTATCGCCATTGGCACGTGTGGGACACAGTGCAGTAGACATGGTCACGATGGTCAACGAGCTCATCTTTGAGTTGGGCAATGAACTCCAATGCAAACAACTCATTGTGTCTGGTGGCGTACAAGACTTTCTGGATGGATACTTTCTGATCAACAAGGTGCAATTGCCAGCAATCTACGGACATGCATCTCAGTTCTTACGTCATGCACTGGGTGACTACAGCGATCTGCAAACATTCGTCAGAGTGCAAGCAGAGGGTCTTTCTCTGGCAAACGCCTATCTTCGAATCAAGTAAATCATGCAAAAATCAATTTCGGGATTTTCAAAACTTTCCAAGCGGGGCAAGCTCAGATGGATGGTGGAAAACTTCTTTAAGGACCCCGAATTGGTGATGAATGAATTAAAAAGCTACTGGCTCCGTGATGAGGAACAACAGAAGATCCTCGATGGCTTTAGCGAAAATACCATCAGCAATTATCATCTCCCTTTTAGCGTCTCTCCCAATTGGCTCATCAATGGGACGACGTACTGCGTACCGATGGTCATCGAAGAAAGTTCTGTGGTCGCTGCTGCATCAAGTGCTGCCAAATACTGGCAGTCAAGAGGAGGTTTTAAAGCAGAGGTCCTTGGCATAGAAAAACTAGGGCAGATCCACTTTACCTTCGAAGGCCGTGAGGAAGATCTTCGCAACAAGCTACCCGATCTGGAAACAAGCCTGCGCAAAGACGCTGCCGAATTGACTGCCAATATGGAGAAACGTGGCGGAGGGGTACAGCGCATCGAGCTGAAAAAGCTGGTCGGTGGGCCCCAGCATTGCTACACTCTGGTGGTGTTTTTTCATACCGCCGACTCGATGGGGGCAAATTTCATCAACTCTGTGCTCGAAGTAATGGCAGAGTCACTGCGAACCTATGCCGAAGACCATCAGGAATTGCAAAAAGGCAATCTGACTGTGCTGATGGCTATCCTGAGCAATCTCACTCCCGATTGCCTAGTGCGGGTCTCTGTCGAAGCCCCAATCAGCCAGCTTGCGTGTCCTGGCAACCAGATCAGCCCGGATGAATTTGCTCAGCGATTTTATCTCGCCGTTGCGATTGCAAAGGCCGACCCCTACCGAGCCACGACCCACAACAAGGGAATTTTCAACGGCGTCGATGCAGTGGTGATCGCAACCGGAAATGACTTTCGGGCGGTCGAGGCCTGTGGTCATGCCTACGCCGCGCGTGATGGCCAGTATCGCAGTCTCTCCAACTGTTCCATCGATGGAGGAGTCTTCCGCTTTTGGATGGATCTGCCTCTCGCTGTAGGCACCGTGGGAGGCTTGACCACCTTGCACCCTATGGCTCGGCGGTCACTTGAGCTGCTTGACAATCCCAGTGCCACCTCACTTATGCAGATCGCTGGCAGTGTAGGATTGGCGCAAAATTTTGCAGCACTCCGCTCCCTCGTGACGATTGGTATCCAGCAAGGACACATGCGCATGCACCTCAGCAACATTCTATCACGACTTGAAGCCACCGAAAAAGAGATCAAAGAGGCGTTGGTTCACTTTGCGGATCGAGCCGTATCACACACGGCTGTCCAAGAATTTTTGCAATTGGTGCGCAGTCGAACCAAAATTGAGGGCGACCTCCGTGTCTGAAAAAGATGCATAAGTCCCGCCTACATTACGTACAAGGTTAAAAAATAGAGTATTTTTGTAATACGAGCCACATTTTATACGTATTTTCCAGATCTAAAACCTACTTAGCCCGTGGCGAAAGAGCTAGTTTTCTCTGCAAATGGCAAGGTTCTCCTTAGTGGAGAGTACTTGGTCATGAATGGCGCCTTGGCTCTGGGTCTCCCTATCTCACTTGGACAGAAAATGATGATCAAGGAATCAAGCGGTTCTGACATCGCTTGGGAGTCCTTCCTGCCAGATGGTTCGCTATGGTTTTCCGCAAAGTTTGATTTGTTTGGCTTCGAGAGCATAAAATGCACGGATGAAGGTATTGCAAACACGCTAAGCCAGATTTTTGAGTCAAGTGTACGCCTCAATTCGGATTTTCTTTCGAAGTGGAAAAAATATCGAGTACAAACCCATCTTGATTTCGATCCCGGATGGGGGTTGGGTAGCAGTTCTACCCTGATCAGCTGTATTTCGGAATGGGCAGATGTGGATCCGTACGACTTATTGGCAGCAACTTTTGGTGGGTCGGGATACGACATTGCCTGCGCCAAATCCGATAGTCCCATCTTCTATCAACTCACTGGAGATGCTGAAGCACACGTGGAGGAAGCCAGTTTTAATCCCGATTTTGCTGACCAACTGTATTTTGTCTATCTCGGGAAAAAGCAAAACACGCGAGAAGCACTTCACAACTATGCTGGGATAAAACCCACCTCGTCCCACATCGACGAGATCTCTTTGATCAGCAAATCGCTTTGCGAGGTCAATCAAATTAATGACTTTTCTAGGCTCCTCGACAACCATGAATCATTGGTCTCTTCAATCCTAAAACAACCGCGAGTACAGCAAGAACGATTTTCCGATTATTGGGGCACGGTAAAATCACTAGGCGCCTGGGGCGGTGATTTTGTGATGGCAACCAGTGATCGACCAGGTGGAGAGACAAAAGAATACTTTTCGGCAAAGGGCTGCTCGGAAATATTTGCATTTTCTGACCTGGCGATTGGCAAGGAGTCACTGGTCACAGCTTCCTAGACATCCGAATAAAACTCCCTTTTCTATTACGTACCCACCTCCGGTAAATCTTTTTCGCTTCTTTCCCGTTTAACAGAAATTATGCCGACGAAATGGTACGAAAGTAAAGTGGTTAAGATTGTAGATGCTGGTCCACAAACCAAGCGTTATTGGCTGGAGTTGCCCGAATCATTCGAATTTACTCCCGGACAATTTATCACTGCAGATCTACCTATTCACGAAAAGCGAAACAAACGCTGGCGCAGCTATTCGATTGCAAAT
>CAJQNM010000819.1 GCA_905479665.1 uncultured Saprospiraceae bacterium | reverse complement strand
GGTTCTGTGTACCAAAGAGTTAATTTATCATTGCTTGATTGGGAATATAAATTGTTGGCTGTAAGTAGTGCTATTAAAATACATATTTGATAATATATGATGTACATTTTTGAATTATTTAATCTCCTGTCTTCCATCGTTCTAGCGATAAAATGGCGCCCAGGTTAGCCAACGTGGTCCATATTTCATTGGAGCCGCACCTACTTCTACAGCACCCAGATCCGGAGCCTTTCCAATAAAATCCTCATTGAGTGTTGGAATCACGACTCCCGCATCTACGGGTTTACTATCTGGGTTTAAATTAAAATTCAAATCCATCGCATGCTGGACCGCATATATATTGTCGACATTAGGTGGAGATAAATTCTCAAAAATATCGTAGTCTACCTCCATGCCATGGGTTTCCTGTCCTGTGGCAGCACTCATTTCTGCAAGGGTCTCAAACGTTTGCCAGTCGTCGGGTTCAGGATCATATATGGAGCCTCCCTTTGAGGGTGCCAGCCACTTGTATTGATCCTTTACTCCTTTGTTAGGTCGATATCCATTATAATCAGAACTATATGAATCTGTGGCATTGGGCCAAGCCATTATTTCTTTGCCCGGTGTGTCACGGCCTAGAAACAAATTGTTTTGATAATGGGCATTCGAATAGGGCTCTGTCCTGGCTTGTTCGCATATTATAGTATTGTTGAACACAAATAGACCTGCCGGTTTGGCCGAGAATTTAAATGCGGCACCTTTTGGAATGTTATAAGCAATATTCTGATAGAAATAGATAGGTCCACCAAATACTGGTTGCGCACTATATCCGCTACCTGCCGCATTGACCCCACGATTCTTGAACACCCGTACATTGTGTGTACTTCCGTCCGTCTCAACAAAATCGTCGTTCACCAAGTGGCAGTCATTTCCATAGATATCAATGGACGAAGCTCTGCGTTCCGGATCGCTCTCGGGCGACCCATAGGTTGAAATACCGATCGCATCATGAAAGTAGGCTATGGAATTGTGAGCGATGACATGTCCAGGACCATAGATTTTGATCCCGTAGTAACTGACCATGAGATGCGATTTGTAGAGTGGTTCAGGCCATCCTTTTTTATCCGGTGTTCTGGGGCGACCACCCCAACCGATTAGCCGGAATCGATCATCTCGCCCCAAGATCAGGTTATCGGCAATATAAAAATCGGACGATCCCGCATATTCAGTCCAGACCGCTGCTCCAACATTTTCAAAACGACAGTTTTTTACGGTCAGACCAATAGCGCCTGCAACATTCTTCTGGCCGGCATAAATCGCTATATCCGTATTGCGAAAAGTTAGATTTTCAAATATGTGATATTCCGATGCCATCACATCAAACAGCCGGTGGTTGTTATCTCCGTCAATGATCACTTCTCCATCACCTGCGGCTTTTATCGTAATTGGTTTTTCCGGTGTGCCTTTCAATGTGAGTGACATCAAGCCGTCAAAGGGTGTCATCATTGGATCTACGTAGTCCAACCTTTCCACTCTATATAGGCCTGCATGCATCAACAAAACATCACCCGGTCGAATGGTTTTTTCCCAAACAACAGACCAATCACCCAATCCGGCACCATAGTATGCTTGAAGTATACCAGTAGCATTTGGTTCTTCGCGGGAACCAAAGAAATCGGCCGGATAGACATGTATGGTATCCCCTCCAGTATAGGCCTGGGGCTCTGTCCGCGTCTGTACCACGATCGTATGATTGGATTTTCCTTGCACGCCATCGGGATCTGACATTTCAAATTTGCATTCGTATTCGGTTCCTGGCTGCAAATTGAGAATGCTGCCAGCAAAACCACCAGGAACCGTATAGTCAAGATGTTCTCGAGCACGAAATACACGTTCGCCGCCGATGCGAACCAAGGGCATCGCATCTCGCCACTGATTCTCCCCAACTGCTCGAAATTGTACATCTACCGAAGCATTTCGGTTCTCATCCCCAGAAATGGACCACTCGAAGCCGAGGTTGAGTAGGGTAGGGTGTTCAACATGGAATGTGCCTGCTTCGGTTGCATTTTTTTGGGCCAGTATCGTCTCAGAATTTAAGACGGTCAGGCACATTAAAATTATTTGTTTAAACATAACTCGTACTAATAATCATAATTAATGAAAGTATCGATCACTATCTAGATGGTCTTGCATTTCAAATTATTTACCTGATCAGCGATAGAACTCTTGACCAGGATCAAGGCCACGTGCTCCGTATATCACCAAGGGGCCACCCACCTCGAGGGCACCCAAATCCGGTGCTTTACCATTGAAATTGTCATTTACGTTTGGAATAATAATTCCGGCATCTACGGCTTTCCCATTAGGGTTAAGTTTAAAATTGAGATCTACTGCATGATAGACACGGCCAGGCATTTCCCCCAGTGGTGTTCCTACGGGTCCTTGAATCGGTTTCTGCAGATCCTCGAAAACATCATAGTCAACGCCAATACCGTGTGCTTCAAGGCCACTCGCTTCTCTCAAACGCTCTAATGATGTAAATTCTTCATACTCCCCATTGGATGTCAACCACCTAAATTGGTTTTCTGGGCTTTTAGGGCCTCGATTGGGCCGATAACCGTTGTAATCAGCAATCGAATAGGTCGTTGTGTAGGGAAATTTCGCAACGTAGGTTGGACCATCCGAACCAAGGAATAAATTATTACGATAGTTTGAATTGGGGTGCCCGCCCCCACCGTTATTTTCTGCAATGAAAGTATTGTGATAAGCCGTGAGACCTGGTACGCCACCATGAATTTTAAGCGCTCCTCCCTTTTGCACATTATAAATTACATTCCTAATATAGTAGGCAGGACCACCAAATACCGGCTGAGCACTGATGGCACTCTGTCCAGTGTTTACACCTCTGTTGCGCATAATGCGAATATTGTGTACGCCACCATCCGCTTCTACAAAGTCATCGACCTGGAGATGTAGGTCGTTGTTGTAGATATCGATTGAGACCGCTTTTAATTCCTGTTCTTTCTCCGGAGTGCCATAGGTTGAGATGCCAATGGCATCGTGAAAATATGCGATGGAATTGTAAGCAATTACGTGCCCAGAACCATATACTTTGATGCCATAGTAAGAATCCAGCAGATGTGTACCATACGGAATCAGGCCCTCCCGGTGAGCAGCCCAACCGTACACTCGGAAGCGATCATCGCGACCAATCATGACATTATCCTGGATAAGAAAGTTCTTTGATCCGGCATATTCCGTCCGAACACCTTCACCAACCATCTCAAACCGACAATTTCGCACCGTCAAATTACTTGCTCCGGTCAGGTGCTTTCTGCCTGCATCGAATACCCTGTCGACATTCCTAAAGGTGAGATTTTGAAAGATATGATGATCCGTGGCCATGACATTAAATAGATTGGCCGCTCCTGCGCCATCAAAGATGACCTCTCCATCTCCAGCTGCCTCGATGACGATCGGCCGCTCCGCAGTACCCTTTGCCGTAAACCAGTAGGTACCATCGAATGGAATATTGTGCCAATCAGGATAGTTAAGAAGAACCCCCTGATAGAGCCCGCCATGTATTTTAATAATATCTCCGGGTTGGACCTTATCTTCACTTATCACATACCAATCTCCCTTGGTATTTGTTGAACCGTTATACGCGGAAACTAAACCCGGGTAGTTCGGCTCTTCTTTTTCACCTGTATAGTATTGGGAATATACATGTCTTACTCTTCCATCGCTGGCTGCCTTCGGCGCGGCACGTGTAGAAACATTGACTACTTGCGTTGCTTCCCCTTCCACTCCATCCGGATCTTCTAAGGTAAAACGGGCCTCATACTCGGTATTCGATTTAAGATCCAGAATGCTCCCCGCAAACATATGCGGAGTAGTATAATCAATTCCGGCTCTTCCAATATGTTCGTCGCCAATTCGAAGCAGAGACATTCCCTCTTACCATTCATTGTCCGATCCCGCCATTCGATACTCAACTTTCACGCTGGCATTTCGGTTATCATCTCCATCGATATACCATTCGAATCCCAGGTTTTCAAGTGTCGCAGGTTCAACAATAAATTCTCCTCCCTGAACTCCATTTTGAGCCTTTGATAATCCAGGAAGAAGCAATAGCATGATAATGATTCCACTAATCAGGCCTTGATGCTTGGCTTTTCTATTGCCAGATATCCCAATCGAGTTTTGCATTTTCGGATCGTTTTCTGGCATCGTAGTTAATTTTATGATATTCATAATTCTGGTTGAATTGGTTCTTTTAGCTCCTCGGTTTTTTGCATTAATCTATCCCTTACCTTGTATACATCCCTCACGTTGATTCCGTTTGCGCCATTATTGAAATTAATCCTGATGTAGGACAAAACTTTAGCAATATCAATATCGCTTAAATAGTCCATTTTGGGCATTACTTCATCAAACGACTTTCCATTTACGGAGATCGGCCCTTCAAGCCCATCGAGCACAACGGCAATCAATCGATCTTTGTCTCCGCTTACCCAATCGGAATTTACTAATGTAGGATACCGGATGCCGTCTCCCTTCCCGTCAAGCTGATGGCATGCCGTGCAATACACATTGTAGATCTTTCGTCCCTGATCTGCCAGCCCTCTGGTGAGGTTGTCTTTGATCTTGTCAGGAGTCTTAAGATGGATCAGTGATTTTCGGTCCTCCATACTTGCCAATTGATCCCTGTCGAAGTCTTCTTTTCCTCCCTTGTACAGGATTCGCCATACTTTCCCCCTTCGGCTATCGCTGACAAAGAGGGAACCA
>CAJQNM010000818.1 GCA_905479665.1 uncultured Saprospiraceae bacterium | reverse complement strand
GATGGATTTCATCCACCGCTATGATATCTTGTCCTTTCAGGACGGCTTTGCCTGAAATAACATGACCCGCTATTCACTATAAATTATTAACTATTAACTAAATAGGTCGTATCCAAAATGAAGAAACTCATTCCAAGGCGGGCTTTAGCCCCTTGAATTCGCAAACAATGGGTTAAAACCACATTGGATAGAGTCTGATATTCAATACACACATCGAATTAGATGAATCCAATGATCCCTAGAGGATCATCGATGAAATAATACCCAGATGAGCTAGATCGATCACAAAGTAGGTGTATCTTGAAGAAATCTAGTGTATGATCAGATTCTCCCTTTTAATAGTTCTTACAGTTTGTACCTGTGTATTGATGGGTCAGCCTGACAGCTCACCCAATATTATATTTATCCTAACGGATGATCATGGCTGGACTCATACCTCCCACATGGCTGATCCGAGCATTAGTGATTCTGGAAGTGACTACTATGAGACACCCCACATGGATGCGCTCGCTTTGTCTGGCATTCATTTTTCACAAGGGTATGCCCCAAATCCCATTTGTGCCCCTACGAGAAACAGTTTGATGTTTGGACAAAATGCAGCTCGACACATATACTGTAAGGATGCGGATTGGTATAAAAAGACAGCCGATTGGCTTACTATACCCAGGGTATTAAAAAGGGCCAATCCTGATTACAAGACTGCACACTTCGGAAAATGGCACATCGCGATGCAGCCCAGTGTGGCAGGCTTTGATCAGCATGATGGGATGCCTACCAATGGGGGCGGAGAGAAATTTGCTCAGGAGTATATTACAGCCGGAGATTACAAAGAGGAAGTCACTGCGTATTTGCACGAAAATGAGATGCCCAACCCACTAGAGTTAAGAACGGTGGGGAAGCCTGCGCTCTATTGGAGTGATGAAAATCCCAAGGACATGTTTGGTATTGCACATCGGACCAGAAAATTTATTGACGAGAGTGTGACCGAAGGCAGACCTTTTTATGTGCAGCTTTCGCACTATGCAACCCACCTCTCACTGGTCTCAAGAAAGGAGACGTATGACTATTTCAAAGCCAAGGCAAAAGGAGACAGGCACAAATCAGCGGAATTTGCTGCGATGCTTAAGGATTTGGATCACAGCATAGGAATGATCCTGGATCACATTAAGGAATTGGGCATTGAGGACAATACCTATGTCTTTCTGATGGGAGATAATGGAGGCCGATTGTCCTTTAATCAAATGGCTTCACTGGATGAGAATAGAGAGTTGGTGGAGGCTCACTTTGCCGACGAAGATGATCGCAATCTACCTCTGCGAGATGGGAAGCACTCTTTCTATGAGGGGGGACTCAGAGTGCCATTTATGGTTGCTGGCCCTGGCATTGCGCCTGGAAGGAACTGTAATATACCAGTGACCGGCTTAGACTTGCTGCCGACATTTGCAGATATAGCTGGATTTACTGGCGACTTATCGGCGGAGATCGATGGTGGGAGCCTAAAGGACCTGCTGCTCGATGAGAAAGTGGGAAGTGTGCAAAGATCGAAGGAGGCACTCTATTTTCATCAAGCATCACATCGACCACCACGCAGTGCCGTGCGCTTAGGAGATTACAAATTGATTAAATATTGGAGTAAAGAAGGTAAGTATGAGGGGACACCCAAGGTGGAGCTTTTCAATATTGCAGAAGATTGGCAAGAGTCGTTTGACCTATCCTCACAGAATGTGCAAAAGGCGGAGGAATTGGAGCAACTACTGACCGATTTTATTGAAGAAACAAATACCGTGACAGAAAGAAGAAATATGGAAAGTGCGGTATATCGACTGCTTAGTGAGATTGGTTTGAGAAAGTCATCTGAGTAAATGCAGTAATAAATGAGAATACATATTTTAGGCTGCCTCTGCTTGATCGGATTTTGTGGTTTTTTTTCTTGCAGTGAAGTAGATCAGGATCGGCAGCAGTCACCCAATGTATTGTTCGTTGTTTTTGATGACCTTAATGACTGGGTCGGTGCTCTCGATGGTCATGTGCAAAGCCTGACCCCCAACATCGATAGACTTGCGAAGCAGGGAGTGCTCTTTTCCAATGCTCACTGTGCAGGAACGATGTGCTGTCCTTCACGGGCCGCGATAATCAGTGGCCTGCGACCCACGACTACTGGTATTTATAAAAACACGGATACTCCGCTGAATTTGTACAAGGAGAAGCAGACGCTTAATAGACATTTTAAGCAAAATGGATATTATGTGGCAGGGGCAGGTAAGATCTTGCACAAATTCTACTATGAAGAAAATGACTGGGATGAATTTTCAGGAAGACGAAGAGAAGAGGGAGTTGTAGGACATAGAGAAAATCCCCAAAAGGAAAATATTGAAAAACTGGCTGAGTCTAGTTTATCTTGGGGGCCCTTTTCTTGGCCCGACTCATTGACTTATGATGCTAGGTCTGTGCAGTGGATTTCTGAGAAATTAGTTGCTAATCATGAAAAACCATTTTTTCTTGCATGTGGAATATTTCGTCCACATATTCCATGGTTTAATCCCCAGGAGTATTTTGAAAGATTTCCTGCAGATTCTGTGCATCTACCTCAGGTGATCGTAGATGATCTCAACGATGTGCCTCTCATTGGAAAAAACATTGCATTCTCCACAAGCAACTTTACCAAACCAGAAGACCAAAATAATACGCAGCGTAATAAAGAGCATCGAGATTTCATAGAAGATAGTTTATGGCATGATGGAGTGCAAGCCTACATGGCTTCTGTTTGCTATGCAGACGCCCAATTAGGTAAGTTGCTCGAGGCCCTTGAGACGAGTCCCTATGTTGATAATACTATCGTCGTGCTTTTTAGTGATCATGGATGGCATTTGGGAGAAAAGGGACATTGGCGGAAAGCCACCCTGTGGGAGGAGGTGACCCGAGTACCACTGATCATCAGCGGTGCTGGCATCTCCGGTGGTGGTACTTGCACCGAACCAGTGAGCTTGCTTGACATATATCCTACCCTCATCGATCTATGCAGATTGCCTGCTGTACCAGACCTGGATGGTCAGAGCCTGCGTCCACAGTTGGATAATCCAATGCAAGAGAGAACAATGCCAGCGATAAGTAGTCTCGGTCCGGACTACCATTCCATCAGGGATAGACAGTATCGCTACATCTCATACGGAGATGGACAGGAGGAATTGTATGATCATGAAAGTGACCCTGCTGAATGGGATAATTTGGCTAGCGATGCCAGCTATTTGCAAGTCAAAGAGCGTCTGAGAAAGCATCTGCCAAAGAATGCGAAGGAGCCCGTGCAAGGGCAGTATGCCAAATAGGATTGATTGAATAATGCACCGAAAAAACTAGAGAAGAATGAATTTTGGAAAGCCAACCCAAGCGCTTAA